>JAOZLR010000179.1 GCA_029934735.1 Bacteroidales bacterium | reverse complement strand
TTTCGATTCCGGCACAGTATCAATTCAAAATTATTACAAGCTTTACTCACTCCATTACCAGTGTGAGAGTGGCTTATGAGGGTGAATTTGTAATGGATCAGATGGTGCAAAAAGAAAAAGAGGCGATTTATAATTTTACGCATACCGCAGCTACAACAAAAGACCATGAAATTACAGTACAGGTTGATTTTAACAAGGATGTCAAGGATGCTGGTTTAAGTTTTTACATAGAAGAAGTAAAGGAGTAGTTTTAATTAAAGCTTAAACAAGTGGTCTTCATTTCGAATGGATGGGCTGAAGTATGATAATATTAAACGCTGGGAATGGGCAGAAATCTAGTACTCATTTCAATTGTTTTTTGGGGCAATGCGAAAAGAAAACCGGGAGCCGATTTGTATGTTCAGGTTTTTTATGAGCCATTCATCCCAAATTCGTATTTTATATCCCTTTTAAGTAGATGCAGAATAACAATATTGTATTTTCACTCAAGAAATAATTAATGATTCGTAGATTTTAAATATCCACTGGTAACAATAAACAGTTCGTTCGTATTGAAATATTTTAAAAGTAGAGAAATTATGTTAAAAAGAATTATTTTAATAGTAGCATTTCTATCACTCGCCGTACAAGTAGTTTTTTCTCAAGGAGATAAAAAATTGGCTACACCCTCTGAAATCCAATACAAATGGCATGAACAAGAGCGAATTATGTTTCTTTGCCTTGACCCATGTACCTGGCAAGGGAGGGAATACGACAATCATTCTATTTCGTTAGATAAGATAAATCCCAAAAGTCTCGACACCGACCAATGGTGTGAAACTGCTCAATTGTGGGGCGCAAAAGAAATTCTTTTTGTGGCAAAACACACCGGTGGGTTTTGCTGGTGGCAAACCAAGACCACTAATTATGGGATAAAAGACACACCTTATAAGAATGGAAACGGTGATGTATTAAAGGAACTATCGGAATCCTGCAAAAAGTATGGTTTAAGCCTTGGTATCTATGTTTATCCAGGTGATGAAACCTGGGGTGCTGGAATTGGTAGTGGTGGAAAAACTAAAGACCCCACAAAACAGGAAGCATATAATAAAGTTTTTAGAACCCAATTGGAAGAAACGTTGGTAAATTATGGTGAGGCTATTGAAGTTTGGTTCGATGGAAGTTGCGTAATTGATGTTTCTGATATATTGGAAAAGTATGCTAAAAACTCTGTTATTTTTCAAGGACCACACGCCACACTTCGTTGGCCAGGAACAGAATCCGGGAAATTATTTTACCCGGTTTGGAATACCGTAAAAAGTGAAGATTTAAATACAGGTGTATCAACACAAATACACGGCGACCCGAATGGTGATATTTGGGCTCCTCTTGAAACCAACACAACGCTCTATGATCATTTCTGGTTTTGGTCACCAAAAGGTGAAAAAAATCGAAAATCATTGGACGAATTAATGGAGTGTTATTACAAATCGGTAGGTTATGGCAGTGTATTTTTGCTGAATTCAACACCTAATACAACAGGATTAATTCCAGAAAATGATAGAAAATTGTACAAAGCTTTTGGTGAAGAAATTGACCGCAGGTTTAAAACCCCAATTGCTTCAATTGATGAAGAGAAGGGAAAAATTGTAGTACTCGATTTTTCCGAAAAGAAAAAAATAAACCATGTTGTAACCATGGAAGATTACCGTTTGGGACAACGAATTAGAGCATACAAAATTGAAGGTTTTATTGATGGAAATTGGAAGGAATTGTACAGCGGTCAGTCCGTAGGACGTAAAAAGATAGATTATTTCGATGAGATTGAAGTTTCAAAAATCCGGCTTAATGTTATAAAATCAGTGAATGAACCGGTAATTAGAAAACTGTCAGCATATTATGTCGAAGATTTTATAGCACCTCCTCAGCGTGGCCTTAGTCCGTGGTCGAACTGGCAAGACATCAGTACTTATGATTTAAAAGAAAATTCAAAAATTGAAGTTGATCTAACTGGAATAATTAAAATTCCCGGTCAGTTTCTGGTAAAAGTGGAACCTGAAAATTCAAATGCGAAAATTAAAATTAGTGATGTTGAATTAATTTACGACGGACGAGTTGTTTTAGATAATTTCACCACAGTAAAAGGTAACGAAATAAACATTAATCGCACAGCACAAGTCACCGACGAAAGTAAAATCACTTTACGTTTTCATTTAAAAAGCAAAACAGGATATCAAGGAAAAATACAATTTAAACCTGCGTTAATTTATTAAGGAAGGTGTTGTTGAATGGAAATATGATTTACAAAAAAACAAATTGTCATTTTCCATAAACACTAATTTTGTAGAATTGATGGAAATAAAAGTACATCTGAAAAAATAGTTTTCTAAAAATCAAATAATATGAGCGTAATAATAGAAAGCCAGTCCTCCAATTTCAAAAAAAATTGTTACTATTTACAATAATTCTTTTTTCATATTCGGGTATAAATGCTCAGGAGAGTTTCCAGTATAAGAATTCTGAGTTGACAGTACAACAACGAGTTGACGATTTGCTTTCGCGTATGACATTAGACGAAAAGATCAGCCAAATGTCTATGCTAAGTTTGAGGAAACTGAAAACCGATAAGGGTGGTGTGATTACTAAAAGCTCTTTGAAAAGGCTCTTTAACGGGCAAAGTACAGGATGTTTGGAAAGTCCGTTTATTGGAGTTGAAGAAATTGCAAAATATTCAGAAGCTTCGGATAGATATTTGAGAGAGAATACCAGACTTGGAATACCTGCCATTCAAATTGCAGAGTGTTTGCACGGACAACTGACTTTTGGTGCAACTATATTCCCGCAGGCAATTGCCCAGGGAAGTACCTGGAATCCGGAACTGATAAGAAAGATGGGAGAAGTTATTGCTAAGGAAGCTACATCGTCGGGTGTAGATCAAGCTCTGTCTCCTTTGTTCGATTTAGCGAGAAATCCCCGTTACGGTCGTGTTGAAGAGTGTTTTGGAGAAGATCCTTTTCATGTAGCCGAGATGGGAAAAGCTTTTGTTATTGGTATGCAGGGATCTCCGGAAATTACAAAAGATCATATTCCTGATAACCATCTAATGTGCACTGCCAAACACTTTGTAGCTTACAGTACACCAATTGCCGGAATTAATATAGGCCCAAATGAGGTAGGAGAAAGAAGTTTAAGAGATTTACATCTCTATCCTTTCAAAAAGGTAGTTCAGGAAGCCAATATTTATTCTGTTATGCCTTCCTATAATGAAGTTAATGGAATACCACTTCATGCACACACTCATTACATTCGGGATATTTTAAGAAAAGAGTATGGTTTTGATGGATACATTTTTTCAGACTATGGTGCTATTCAGATGTTGGAATTCTTTCACAAAGTTTCGGATAACAAAAAAGAGACAGCCTTACAAGCTATTAAAGCAGGAATTGATCTGGAAGCTCCTCAACCGCATGCATATTCACATTCAGTGCTAAAAGATTTAATAGAAAAAGGAGAATTAGATATTAAGTTTATTGATGAAGCTGTTGGAAACATTTTGACTGCAAAATTTAAAGCAGGATTATTTGATAAACCTTACAAAGCACCAAAACAAATCTCCAATTTAGTACATACCGAAAAATCAATCCTGTTAGCACGTGAAATAGCAGAAGAAGCGACGGTTTTATTAAAAAATGACAATCATCTGTTACCGCTAAAAATATCAGATTATAAGTCGATTGCTGTAATTGGACCTAATGCTGATAGAATTCAGTATGGCGATTATAGTGCTACCAAGGCTAAGTCATCGGGAATAACAATACTTGAAGGTATAAAAAATCTTGTTGGAAACAAGGTTGAAATAAACTATGCCGAAGGATGTGATATTACTGATTTAAATGATGAGGGTATAGAAGAAGCAGTAAAAGCAGCTACAAAAAGTGATGTGGTTGTTTTAGTTATTGGCGGCACAAGTATGACTCTTTCGGGTATTGGCTGGGGAGAAGATAATTCAGATGACGATCCAACCTGTGGCGAAGGTTTTGACAGGGCTGATCTAAGGCCTCCGGGAATCCAACCTGAACTGATAAAAGCCATCCATAAAACAGGCAAACCAATTGTTATGATAATGGTGCACGGACGTGCCTACAACATAAAATGGGAGAGTGAGCATATACCCGCAATTTTGGATGTCTGGTACCCGGGTGAGCAGGGAGGAAATGCTATTGCCCGAATTCTGTTTGGTGAGGTAAATCCATCTGGAAAGCTGACTGTTTCATATCCACAAAGCGTGGGACATGTTCCGGTATTTTATAATCACCAACCTTCAGGAAGAGGATTTTATCATCAACCCGGGACAAAAGAAAAACCTGGCAGGGATTATTTAACTAGCTCAACGGAGCCTCTATACCCATTTGGTTTTGGGTTAAGTTATACGAGTTTTAAATTTTCTGAACTGAAAATCCCAAAAACTGAATTAACAGCTGATGAAAGTCTGAAGCTAACGGTAAAAGTAAAAAATACAGGTAAAGTTAAAGGTAAGGAAGTAGTTCAGATTTATTTTAATGATAAAATTAGTTCAGTTGCTACTCCGGTTAAAGTATTGAAAGAATTTAAAAAAGTAGAATTAATGCCTTCTGAATCAAAAA
Source organism: Bacteroidales bacterium (assembly GCA_029934735.1). Lineage (GTDB taxonomy): Bacteria > Bacteroidota > Bacteroidia > Bacteroidales > JAADJA01 > JAADJA01. The sequence goes on along the minus strand of JAOZLR010000179.1, from coordinate 1,142 downwards.
CTATAGAATTTGAAATCCCGTGTAGTGAGTTAGGCCTATGGGACAAGAATATGAACTATGTGGTGGAACCGGGAAAGTTTGAAATTATGGTGGGTAGCTCTTCAAAAGATATTTATCTGAATAAATCTATTATGATTAAAAAATGAAAGAAAACAAAGCTCTAATAATTCTTTTATCCATTCTATGTTTCGGATTAATGGTTTCGTACAAGGCTAATGATAGCATAAGTATTGCTGAAAAAATTACTACTGAAAAAAGGCTAACCATTGTGGGTTCTAACAAAAAGGATCAGGAAAAACTACTCCCATATCCTGAAACATTAAAGAATGCCCGTTTTATAATTGATAAATTGGATTCACCCGTGCAGCATGGTATGATCCAGGGGAATGGTGATCTGCATTCGTTTTTTTATGCCAAAAACAAACAAATTATATTACGTCTTGCAAAAAATGATGTTTACGATGCACGAATTGACACAAAAGATGATCCCGAACTGGCGAAAATTGATATTGAAACAGGTAAAGTATCTAGAGAATTAACATTGCCTCCAAGTTGGAGGAAACCTTATCCGCTATCAATTAATTTTGTAAACCTGGTAATTGATTACTCAGGAAAACAAAATACTGAAATTGATATTCAACGTTCGTGTGCTAACATTAATGATGGCGAAATTCTAATACGTCCACTCTTGCAGGATAATGTTTATTACATTAAAACTTCCAATACTCTTCATATAGAAGCTAAACATTGGGATCCAATCCCTACTGCTGAAGTTGGAGAAACAGATGGTATAAAATGGATAAATCAGGATTTGCCACCCGATGAAACAGGTGATTGGAAAGGTATGAAGGTCGTGTCTGCACTCGCATCTAATGGTAACAACCATTTTCTTGCAGTAGTAACATCGTTAGAAAATAAAGACCCTATGACTAGCGCCATTGATTTGGCAAAATTATATGCAACCAAAAATACTGATGAAGTAATTCAGGTTCATGAAGGTATTTGGAATAAGTTTTGGCAGGCAAGCGGAATTAAACTATCTGATGATAAACTTACAAAAAGCTGGTATCGCAATCTTTATATGAGTCGTTGAACTAAACCTTCGGTAACTACAGCTATTTTACTCAAAACTCTTACCTTAT
>JAOZLR010000022.1:13227-17493 GCA_029934735.1 Bacteroidales bacterium | reverse complement strand
AACTTAATCAGTCTGCGTGCCTTTTTCATTACACGCACATCGTGAGTAGAAAATATAAAGGTAATATTTTCTTCTCTGTTTAATTGCTCCATAATGTCCAGAAGATTCTCAGTTGACTTTGAATCCAGGTTAGCGGTAGGCTCATCAGCCAGAATAAATTTTGGTTTCGAGGCAAGTGCACGTGCCACGGCTACTCTTTGCTGTTGCCCGCCGGAAAGTTTAGCAGGACGTACTTTGGCACGATCTCCAATACCTACTGACTCAAGCAAAGCCATTGATCTTTCTTCCCGTTCCTTTTTTGACCGACCCTGCAGGTGCATAATGAACTCCACATTTTCACGTGCAGTAAGTACCGGAATCAGGTTGTATGCCTGAAACACAAAACCAATATTATTCATCCGAAAATCGGTTAACTTCGATTCTTTTAAGTTTCCAATATTTACTCCATCAATAATGATTTCGCCACTACTTGGGGAATCCAGACCGCCGAGAAGATTTAACAATGTGGTCTTTCCACAACCGGAAGGCCCGACAATTGCCGAAAACTCACCTTGTTCAAAATTTAGATTTATATTGTTCACTGCATGAACAGAAATTTCACTGTTTTCGTTATAAATCTTATTCAAATTTTCTAACTTAATAATACTCATTTTATCTTGTCTTTTTCAGTTGTTTCAAAATATTAATTACTCTTCACGTATAGCCTCTGCCGGTTTAAGTCGTATGGCATGAAAGGCCGGATATATGGAAGCGAGGATACCGGTTAATATTACCATTAATGTTACTTTCACATAGCTTTGAAAGTCCACAGTTGGATAAATAATTGTCGGGTATCCAATGGCTTCAAGCCCATCGCTGAAAGAGCTAAGGTCGATCCCAAAATGAAACAAGATTGAAATCGCAATCCAGCTCAGAAAAATTCCAATTACACCGCCTGTCAGAGAAAGAAAAACCGTTTCGAAGAGAATCATACTGAACACCCGTTTGCGGTTCATGCCAATGGCAATGAGCATACCTAATTCGCGCACCCGCTCAAGTACCACCATCAACATTGTATTGACAATACCAAAACCGAGAGCCAACAAAATAATTCCCACAAAAAGGTAAAGCATTAAATTAAGCCAGGATGACATCATAGCAAGTTCAGGAGAAAGGTTTTCCCATTCAGAAACATTCAATCCGGTTTCAGCAATAGCTTGTAATTGCTTTTTATATTGGTTATAAACATCAACTCCGAGTTTTTGGGTCATTTTTTCTTCAAATTCATCATATGTAAATTCGTCCTCCGATTTTAACGACATCAGGGCTTTATACATTTCGCCAGGAATAGAGTCATTACGTGCTTTAAGCAATGCCTTATCATCAATTGTAAAATGGGTATATTTCTTTTTCAGCACCTGGCTTATTTCACTTGTCTGCATCATATCTTTCATCAGGATGGCGATTTCGTGGGCTTCATTATTAGTAAAACCAAAAACTTTCGCAGCATCATCATAACGGATAATAACATTCATCTCATCGTAAGTGGAATTTTGAGTTCGGAAAATACCAACTACCCTAAAAACTTCGCGTATTGATTGCCCGTTAATATCAACCGTATTAATCATCAGTTTACTACGCACATGAACTTTAAGCTTTTCGGCCAGTTTTTGTCCGATAAGTATTGGATTCCTCTTTATTCCTTCAAAATACCTACTTGTAGAATCAACCAAATGGTTATATAATTGAGTAACTTTCTTTTCATTATCGGGCTGAACGGCTATAAGAACAGCTCCTGAAGCCGAACGATTAGAGCTTATCATTACCTCCGCCTTAAAACGTTTGCTTACGGCTTCTACATTAGGCAGGCGGGCAATATCCTGCATGATTTCGTTACTGTTTTCAATAACAAACTTAATTTCATCATTTTCCATAAAAGCTGCCTGATGCAATTGCAATGAAGATATTTCAATTCTGATGGCATCATCAAGCCTGCCCAGCAGCATTCCATTCATAAGTGACACAGCCACAATGCCACTGAGGAGCCCAAAGCAAATTGCCATTATCACAACCAGGCTTCTTACTTTGCTACGCCATATATTTTTCCATGCTATTGATTGTATCATATAAATTAGGAATGAAGAGCGTTAATAATTTTGAAACTTGATATTTTAATAAGTGAGTAGATGACAGCAATTATCAGGAGGATCAGGACTACCATAAATTGATTTATAAAAATTCCGAAATCATTTGAAAATGCAAGTACAGGTTCAATACCGAACTGTTCGTAAACATCAGCCATTTCACCTTGTAAACGAATCGGTGTACGGTAATAATAAGCAACAATAAAAGAGCTTAAAAGGGCTCCGGTAAGGGCTCCCACAAAACCAAGAAAAATAGTTTCTAATAGTACGACCAATGCAAGATAGTATCTGTGCATCCCAAGTGCCACCATTACACCAAATTCCTTACTCCGCTCGGCAGTCATCATAATGATGGTGCCAAGAATACCGAAAAAAATCACTATATAAAGAATAGCCAACATTATGATTCCACCACCATTGTCGCTATCAATTTGTTGCTTAAGCTCCTTATTCATTTCAGTCCAGCTCAGGGCTACTAAATGTTCAGGATTTAGGAGTTTTCTAACTTTTGGCAGAACATCTCCAATGTCACCTTTGCTATTTATATTGACAACCATTGAAGTCAGCATTCCTTCAGCACCATAAAACTGTTGCACTTTCTTTAGCGAACCGATAATCAAAGCCTTATCCAGTTTAGGGTTAGGAATTTTTGCAATTCCACGCACAGGAAATACATCAGCAGCCGTAACCCCGTGATACCCCTGGCTAAGTAAGACAATGGTATCTCCTACATTAATATTAAGATAGGAGGCCAAACGCTGTGAAAGCAAGACTCCATCGTCATCTTTCTCAAGAAAACGGCCCTTTACAACCTTATGTGATATTTGTGTCATTTGATCATCAAGTGCCGGATCAATTCCCTGAAAGAAAGCCCCTTTGGTTTTGTTTCCACTTGAAATAAGCGCAAATGATTCCAATCGAGGAAGAACGCTGTGAACTCCTTCTACGGCGATAATCTTTTTGCGCAAACCAATCGAATCAGGCATCAGGTCATCGATAGTTTTATCTTTCCAGTAGGCTTTGTCCTGCACCTGAATAAATCCTGAATACTGACGTACGGCACTATCTATCATATGGTCGTATGTGCCAAGCTGCATGCAGCGCATTACTACCCCAAAGATTACAGCAAACATTAATGATGATGCAGTAATAATTGTTCTCCGTTTATTGCGCCAGATATTGCGCCAGGCAAGTTTTACTATTTCCATATTCTATCTTATTCGTTTCATGTTTTGCTGTGAGAAAAAGGAATCGTCAATAGGTTGGTCAAAAACTATGTCCTTGAGAATCACAATAGTTTTGTTTCCGGGATCATCCTCAGGAATAATCTCAAACCTGGAGGGTAATTTTTTTCCTCCCATTTTTATTATTTCTGACGCAATTTCTGTTTTTACCAAAAACATATCCTCGTCGTACGACTCTGTTTTCAGCGTAAAAATCCCGTCCTGACTTATCCAACTCACTTTTTTGCCCCAAATCACATCGTCATCGTCTTTTGGTTTAGATTCAATAACCCAGCAATCCATCTCCCCGAATTTTTCGATTTTGAGAATTTTGTGATTAAAATTATCTACTAAAGACCCTTCATTCATCATATCATCGTTCGTATAGTCGGAACCCATCCAACCCTGTGACATAGTTGAAGGAGGTAATTTAATCATGCGCGAAATTTTAGGAATCCAGTTCCACATTTCTGTTTCACGTTTCATAAACACCTGTCCTTTTTCTTTTGCCGGACCAGTAATTAAGACCAAAGAGTAATCAGTTCCTTTTGTCCACATTTTCATGCTGACACTACGTGTCCATTTGGGTCGAACCAGGGTCATTTCCATAATTCCCTGACTGGTTTCACCGTAGCGCAGATCGTTAGCTTTGCTAATAATCTCCGCAGGTGTTAAATCCGTCTTTTGCTGGATAAATAGTCCTGATATTAACAAGGACAAAAAAATCAGACCTATGCTTTTAAACTTTCTCATTTTTGTGCGATATATATTTGTTTAATTCGATTAACACAGTATTCTTTAGGAAATTCTTCGGGAATTAGTAGGTAATTCAAGCTGATTCCATCTAATATAAAACGTAAAAAACAGGCCTCAGCTATAGGGTTTTCATAACCTAAACTAGCCATAATATGAGTAAATCC
>JAOZLR010000022.1:0-13127 GCA_029934735.1 Bacteroidales bacterium | reverse complement strand
AGGCCTCAGCTATAGGGTTTTCATAACCTAAACTAGCCATAATATGAGTAAATCCGTCCATTATTGGTCTGCCATCTCATTTAATTTATAAAGGCAATAAAACATCTTAAATCCGTCTAATCCCCAACTTCTTTCATAGGTTTAATATCCATAATATTAAGCTGAAGCTTGACGACTCCGTTCCATTCATTTTCCTCAATATGGTAGGTTATATTAAACGGACCAGCCTTGACGATATCGTAGGAGTCACTTTGCTGAAAAGCAATTGCAGAGATAGGATAACCTCTTATATGAGGGTGAACAACATCAAATTTCAAATGATTTTTCCCCACAATTCGCGAAAACCCCGTATCAATAACATTCTCAGTCATAAATATGGGCGACATATTTCCCGGGCCAAAAGGTGCAAATTGTTTAAGTATTCTGAAAAACTTTCTGTTAATATCATTAAGACAAATTTTTGCATCAATCTCTATCTCCGGAGTTAGCATATTCTCCTGAATTGTTGATGCAACATACTCTTCAAATCTTTTCTGGAAAGCAACAAGATTCTCCGGCTTAAGAGAAAGCCCGGCGGCATATTTATGACCTCCGAAATGCTCAAGCAGGTCGCTGCAGGCATCTACCGCATCATAAACATCAAAATCTTTAACCGACCTTGCTGACCCTGTTATCAGGCCATTCGACTTTGTTAGAACCACTGTAGGCCGGTAAAAAGACTCAATTAACCTTGAAGCAACAATTCCTATTACCCCTTTATGCCACGATTCATTATAAACAACGGTTGTCTTTGCTTCAAGAAGTTTTTTATCGTTGTTTATCATTTCATGAGCCTCAAGAGTTATCTGGAAATCAAGATTTTTTCTTTCGGTATTGAAGTCATCAATTTGTTTTGCAAGTCCCTCCGCATCTTCAAGCGACTTGACAATTAAAAGTTTGACTGAATTTTCGGCATCTTCAATCCGGCCGGCTGCATTAATTCTCGGACCAACAAGAAAAACCAGATCACTAATGGTCATATTTTTAGTAAAAGCTGGCTCGCCGTTATTATTATCATTCTTCTTTGAGACATTGCTGAATTTCAAAATAGCTTCTATTCCAGGCCTTGGGTTACTATTAACCAACTTTAATCCAAAATAGGATAAGATCCTGTTTTCGCCAGTAATTTTAACAATATCCGAAGCTATACTTACAACAACAAGATCAAGGTATTTTTTAATAGTAGTGAAAGGAATATTGTTTTTTTGTACAAAAGCCTGAACAAGTTTAAACCCCACGCCGCAGCCTGAAAGTTCATCAAAGGGATAAGTGCTATCAACTCTTTTAGGGTCCAGCACAGCAACTGCATCAGGAAGTGTGTCGCCAGGCCTGTGGTGGTCGCCAATGATATAATCAATACCTTTGTTTTTTGCGTAATCAATTTTTTCGACAGCCTTTATTCCACAGTCTAAGACAATTACAAGCGAGAAATTATTTTCGGCTGCATAATCAATACTCTTATATGAGATGCCATAACCCTCTTCATATCTGTCCGGGATATAGAAATCAATGTTATCATAATAGCTTCTAAAGAAAGAATAAACAAGTGCAACAGCAGTAGTACCGTCAACATCATAATCGCCATAAACAAGTATTTTTTCCCCTTTGCGGATGGCAGCTTCAATACGTTCGACAGCCACCTTCATATCATTCATCAGGAAAGGGTCGTGAAGGTCATCAAGTGATGGCCGGAAAAAGGATTTTGCCTCATCAAAAGTTTCAATATCACGCTGTGCAAGTAAACTGGCAAGTGTAGGATTTATGTTCAGTACATCTGATAAGTGCTTAATTACACTACTTTCACCTTGCTTTTTTAATACCCAACGTTTCACAATAAAATTTGATTTTTTGAAAGTGTAAAGATATGGAATATTCGTTTGTATTTATCAAGATTTTTTGTGAAAACAGCCTAAGTTTATATAACTAACAGATTAAAAGAGTAATAAAATATTTAAAAAGTTGTTCTCATTGCCTCAACCGGATCGAGACGCGAAGCTGACCATGATGGAATAATTCCAGCAACCAGTCCGATAACACCAGATACTGAAATACTGATAATTATATTGCCTGTTGTAAGTTTCAACGGAAATGGAATTATATCATAAGTGTTTGAAATTAAAATAAGTGAATAAATTATCAAAAGGCCAATCAGTCCTCCTAACAGTGAAAGAAATACCGATTCGAAAAGAAACTGAAAAAGGATAAAAAACCTTTTAGCCCCTAAAGCCATCTGTATCCCTATCTGATTTGTACGCTCCTTAACCGAAACAAACATAATATTTGCAATTCCAAATCCGCCAACAAGTAAAGAGAATCCTCCGACAATCCATCCCACCATAGCAAAAACTGCAAAAATTTCATCGAACCCCTGTGATATTATGCTAGTCTCATTTATTGCAAAATCATCTTCAGCATTGGGTTTTAGCTTTCTAACGGATCGCAAGATGCCTGTCAGTTCATCTTTCAGTTCATCATTGCTTACCATTGGCTTTGCCATCACAATTATCGAACCGCCAATTTTTTGCATATTCACAAAACTCCGGGCATAGTTAACAGGGATGATAACTCTGTCGTCATTAGTATTGCCAAACATATCATCACCTTGCTTTTTCATCAGCCCGATAACCTTCAGCTTACTTCCGAATATTTTTATTGTACGGCCAATGGGATTAAGTCCTTCATAAAGATTTTCGGATATCTCTGCACCGATAATCGCAACATTCCTTCCGGCTTGCGACTCCAAAAGCGTAAAATAGCGCCCATCTTTAAGGTCGAAAGGCATAACATAGTCATAATCATGTGAAACTGCAAGCACTCCTACATCCTCAATGCTGTTACTCTTATATTTTACTGTACGGCTGATTCCAAACAAAAAAGCACTTTTTTCGGATGCTGTACTTCGTTTTTGTATTTGCTTCATATCCCTTAATGACGGCTCAGGCCGCTTCATTATCTTCCACCAGGCAACATTTCCATCCATTATCCATGGCCATTTCTGAATAAAAAGGACATTACTTCCAAGACTATTAATACTTGAGCGGACTGCAATCTCCATAGAATCGAAAATTGTTAGTACAGAGATAACAGAGAATATACCGATAGTAATGCCAAGCAATGAAAGTAGCGTTCTAACCTTATTTATAACTATCGATTGTATTGCGAAACGATAGCTTTCTCTGAATAATTTTAAAAAGATTAACATAATAGTAAGTTATCAAAAAAGATTGTGTAAAAATAAGATAAACCTTTGAATAATTGAATAGAATTTAATTGTTACTTTGTGGCTGTTTTTATTCCGAAAGAAATCAGGCATTTACTCGCTTAAGTTTTCGGGTTCATTCGTAGATTTCTATCGAGAATTAACTTCTTCTAAACAATCTTGCTTTTTGCCTCCCAACCTTAGCGTTCAGGCAGGCAAACTTACGAAGTGTTGCAGGCAAGTATGTGTTAAGAATTAGTAAACGTTTAGTTTAATCTCATAATGCAACAGTAAATGAAAAAAATAAATAGTGCTCTTATTTCAGTTTATCATAAAGAGAGGCTTGATGAAATTGTAAAGCGTCTCAGCAAATTGAATATCAGAATTTATTCGACAGGCGGAACCTATGATTTTATTACAAAATCAGGTGTCGAAGCTACAACTGTGGAATCGCTTACCTCCTACCCTTCAATCCTTGGCGGCAGGGTAAAGACATTACATCCGAAAGTTTTCGGTGGCATTCTCGGGCGCAGGGGAAATGAGAATGACATGAATCAATTTGCCGAATATGACATTCCCGAAATAGACCTTGTAATTGTTGATCTCTATCCCTTTGAAGAGACAGTAGCTTCAACTGATAATGAAGCCGAAATAATTGAAAAAATTGATATTGGCGGTATTTCTTTGATAAGAGCGGCAGCAAAAAATTATAAAGATGTTATTATCGTACCATCTTTTTCACAATACGATGACCTTATCAAACTTCTTGATGAGAAAAACGGCAGTTCTGATATAGAAGACAGAAAACATTTTGCAACTCAGGCGTTTAATGTTTCATCGCATTACGATACAGCTATTTTTAATTACTTCAACGGGGATGAAGATATTGCATTCAAGCAAAGCTTTACAAAATCCACAGTTCTACGTTATGGCGAAAATCCTCATCAAAAAGGCCTGTTTTTTGGCAATCTGGAAGAGGTGTTTGAACAAATTCATGGGAAAGCCATTTCATATAATAATATTGGCGATCTGGATGCTGCCATTAATCTGATCAAGGAATTCGACGAACCCACCTTTGCCGTACTGAAACATAACAATGCCTGTGGAATTGCAACAAGAGAGAAACTCATTGATGCCTGGAAGGATGCACTAGCGGGAGATCCGGTTTCAGCATTTGGCGGTGTTTTAATCACTAATCGGGAAGTGGATGAAGAGACAGCAGCAGATATTAATAGTCTTTTCTTTGAAATAATTATAGCCCCCGGATATGATAATAAAGCACTGGATCTGCTTAAGTCAAAGAAAAATAGAATAATTTTGCAAAAGAAATCATATGATTTCCCTGTAAAACAATTCAGGTCGGTGATGAACGGAGTTATTATGCAGGACGGAGATTTGAAGACTGAAACAGAAGAAGACCTGAAAATTGTAACAAAACTTGCGCCTTCACGTTATGAAATTGAAGACCTGTTGTTTGCAAATAAGGTTGTGAAGCATACAAAATCCAATACAATAGTATTGGTAAAAAACAAAAAGTTGTGTGCAAGCGGAGTTGGGCAAACATCAAGGGTTGACGCACTGAAACAGGCAATTGAGAAAGCAAAGTCGTTTGGATTCGACCTTAAAGGTGCAGTGATGGCTTCGGATGCATTTTTTCCGTTTGCCGATTCGGTTGAAATTGCTGATAAAGCAGGCATTATGGCTGTTATTCAACCCGGGGGGTCAATCAGAGATAAAAACTCAATTGAATATTGCGACGAACATAATATGAGTATGGTATTTACAGGTGTACGTCATTTTAAACATTAAAAATATTAAAAAATATGGGCTTATTTTCATTCTTCACCAAAGATATTGCTATTGACCTTGGAACGGCAAATACCATTATCATTTACAATGACAAGGTCGTGCTTGATGAGCCTTCTATTGTGGCAATAGAAAGAAACACAGGCAGGATTATTGCTGTTGGCAAGAAAGCTATGATGATGCATGGCAAAACCCACGAAAATATCAAGACCATCCGTCCTCTGCGTGATGGTGTTATTGCCGATTTCCAATCAGCAGAGTTTATGATTAGGGAGATGATTAAGATGATTTGGTCTAAAAAGCCATTGTTTCCTCCTGCCCTTAAAATGGTTATTTGTATTCCATCTGGTATAACAGAAGTGGAGGAAAGGGCGGTCAGGGATTCTGCCGAACAAGCAGGAGCCAAAGATGTTAAGCTCATCCATGAGCCAATGGCTGCGGCTATTGGAATTGGAATAGATGTTATGGAGCCAACGGGCAATATGATTATTGATATTGGTGGTGGCACAAGCGAAATCGCAGTTATTGCACTCGGCGGTATAGTGAATAATAAATCTATCAGAATTGCAGGTGATGACTTCAACTCCGACATTGAGGAGTATATGCGTAAGCAACACAATATCAATATTGGTGAAAGAACATCCGAAAGAATAAAAATTGAAGTTGGTGCAGCTATGACTGAGATTGATAATCCCCCGGAAGAATATGCTGTTCACGGCAGGGATATGCTGACAGGTATTCCCAAGGAAATAAAAGTAAACTATTCTGAAATAGCACATTGTCTCGACAAATCAATATCAAAAATTGAGGCTGCCGTACTTCACGCTCTGGAGATGACACCTCCTGAACTGTCGGCTGATATATTCAGAACCGGTATTTATCTGGCTGGTGGTGGCTCTATGCTTAGAGGTCTTGACAAAAGAATACATCTTAAAACAAAACTTCCGGTTCACGTTGCCGAGGACCCATTGAGGGCTGTGGCAAGAGGTACGGGAATAGCATTGAAAAACTTTGACAGGTTTACATTCCTTATCAAATAGGAAACTCCGGAATAAAACTAAATTGTCAGTTGTTCTTTGTTTATAGCAGATAGCCTCTGGTTTTGAAGATTATTTTATATTTATCAGTTATTATTTATCGTGCGACATTTTTTTGCATACATATTCAAACATTACTTCTTTTTCCTATTTCTCATTCTTGAGTTGTTAGCCTTTTCATTTATTTTGCAAAACAACTTTCAGCGTGCAACTTTTCTTAATTCAACCGGAACTTTTACCGGTTCAATAATAAATTCATACAACAATATAACCGAATATTTATCACTTAGGAAAGCCAACTCCGACCTTGTAAAAGAAAATGAAATTCTTCGAAATATGATTGCAGGTAATAGTGAGAAAAGGTGGAATTTTTCTAACAGTTACATATCAGATTCATCTTTCAGGTATATTGGAGCCAAAGTCATAAAAAACAGTATAAACCGACAAAAAAATTACATGATGCTCGACAAAGGCACAAAGGATGGTATCGGTGTTGATATGGGAGTTGTGTCAGTTAACGGTGTTGTTGGAACTGTAATTCAGGTTTCCGATAATTATTCACTGGTAATGTCGGTTTTAAACATAAGTAATAAAATAAATGCCCGTATCAAAAAGAATAATCATACCGGGTCAATCGAATGGGATGGCAAAAACTACAGGAAAGGCATCTTAACCGATATACCGACTCACGTGATGATGTATAAGGGCGATACAATTGTCACAAGCGGAAATTCGCATATTTTTCCAAAGAATGTTTTGATAGGAACCATTAACGAATATATATCAGAGAAAGAGGATAAATTCAATAAGGCAACAGTAGATTTTTCTGTTGATTATAACAACGTGTATTATGTTTATGTAATATCAAATTTGATGAAAGAGGAGCAAATTAAACTACAGGAGGCAATTGACAATGGGCAATAGTGTTATTAAAAACATATTACGCTTTATCATTCTTATCCTCGTTCAGGTGACTATCCTCGACAATATTAATTTCGGAGGGTACGTAAACCCATATCTGTATGTCTATTTTATTCTTCTACTCCCGTTTGAAGCACCGGGCTGGCTTTTGCTTATCTCGGCTTTTATGATGGGAATAAGTATAGATGCATTTGAAAACACAATGGGAATAAATGCAGCAGCAACTGTTTTAATGGCATTTTTCAGGCCAATAGTATTAAGAAGTATCTCTTCTGGAAAAGATTATGAAAAGGGAGCAAAGCCATCAATCAGTGATTTTGGATTCAGATGGTTTTTTACTTATTCGCTCATATTGATCTTTATTCATCATCTTACATTGTTTTATCTTGAAGTTTTCAGATTTACAAATTTTTTCGCAACCCTCCAACGGGCATTACTTAGTACAATTTTTACTCTGATTCTTGTAATTATTGTTCAGTACATATTTGAAAAACCCGCAAAATAACGAATCTCAAATTTTTTCTTTCATTTATAAAAAAAATTTGTATATTTATTGCCTTCAAATTTAACAGTTAATTCAGACATAGTATTATGGCTAAAGAAAAACAATCCAGAGAAGCTCTTCTTGGTGAGATCAGGAAACTCCGGTCTGAGTTAGATGTATTAAAAAACAGTAGATTCAAATCAAAGAATATATCAGAACCTTCTTATTCTAAGGATGTAAGAAACATTATAAACTTTTTTGACACCGGCCCTGATATGTTTTTTATAATAAATCCGGAAGGTTTAATAACAACTGTGAACTCTTTTGCTGCTCAACACCTCGGTTATTCAAAAGAAGAACTTGTTGGAATGCCGGCATGGTCAATAATACATAAAGATGACCTCTCTTATGTAAAATCAAAGGTTTCAGAAATAATTCAAAATAAGATTGACCAAAGTGAACTTGAATTTCGAAAAGTAAAAAAAGACGGGTCAATCATTTATGTACACGAGCGAACAAAACTGGCTCTGCTGGAAAATAATGAAATCAATGAAATTATTATTATCTGTCGTGATATAACGGATAAAAAAGATGCCAGGGAGAAATTATGTTCCGAAGAGGAAAGATACAAAACACTTGCAAATAATTTGAATGTTGGACTATACCGTAGTACCACTGACAAGAACGGACATTTTATCGAAGTAAATCCTGCACTGATAAAAATGTTTGGTTACGACAAAAGAGAGGAATTCATAAAGCTGACAATCAGCGATCTTTATGTAAATTCAAAGGATAGAATTGAGTTTCATGACGTAATTTTGAAGCAAGGCTCTGTTAGAGGGCGTGAAGTGCTGCTAAAGAGAAAAGAAGGGACATACTTCCATGCATCAATATCCTCGGTCGTTGTAGCAGATAAAGAAGGCACCCCCCTTTATTATGATGGCATTGTTGAAGATATAACACAGAGAAAAAATGATGAGGAAAAAATAAGAAAGAAAGAGGAACAATATAAAAGCCTCTTCAATCTTTCGCCCAGTGGTATAACTCTGCTCGACATTGATGGTACAATAATAGATGTTAATCCTGCCTATTCAAAACTTTTTGGCTATAGCATAAAAAAACTGATCGGGCAGAATATTAGAATACTCGTACATCCGGATTTCAAATCTAAAGTTCAAAACAACATAAAAAAAATATTGAGCGGTGAAGTTCTGATAGAAGTTGTCAAAAGTATCCGAAAAGATGGATCAATAGTTTATCTGGAATTATATGAGAAAAAAATTGAGCTTCCAAATGGCAAAACTGGAATTCTTAGTATTGCCAACGATATTACAGAACGAGTAATTATTGAAAAAAAACTTAAGAAAGAACACAAACTATCTGAACATTACCTAAAGCTCTTTGAAGGTGTTATCTCAGCCACTCCTTATCCCATTTTTTATAAAGATAAAGACGGTAATTATCTTGGGTGTAATAATGCCTTTATAGAACAATTAGGGGTTACAGTTGAAGAAATTACTGGCAAGAAAGTTTATGAGATATGGCCTGGAGAGGACTCTTATCGATATCATCAGGAGGATATGGAGCTGATGAAAAACCCTGAAAAACAGATGTATGAAAGAGATATTGTTGATAAGAAGGGGGAAATAAGAACGGTCATTTTTAGCAAAGATGCTTTATATGATGAAAATGGAAATATTGCTGGTCTTGTTGGTGCATATATTGACATTACCGACAGAATACGGGCTGAACAAGCATTGATAAAAAGTGAAGAAAATTATCGATTAATAGTTGAAAATCAAACCGACCTGGTAGTAAAAGTTGACAGAGATGGCAGATTTCTTTTTGTCAGTCCTTCATATTGCAAAACCTTTGGAAAAACAGAAGAAGAACTACTCGGCAAACTATTTATCCCATTTGTGCATAAAAATGACCGTGAAGCATCAATTAAAGCAATGGAAAAACTGCATAAACCTCCTTACCATATTTATAAAGAGCAAAGAGCTATGACAAAGGATGGGTGGAGGTGGCTCTCCTGGATAGATGATGCCGTCCTGGATGAAAATAATAATGTAAAGGAAATCATTGGTGTGGGCAGAGATATTACTGAAAGAAAGAAAACAGAAGAAGCTATCAAACAATCTGAAAAGAGTTATAAAAATCTTTTTGATTCTACTAATGATGCGATTTATGTTTTGAACAAAGATGGGCAGTTTATTGATGTCAACAAGGGGGCTGAAAACATGTATGGCTACCCGCATGCTTTTTTTATTGGCAAAACACCTGTTGATTTATCTGCACCCGGGAAAAACGACCTTGATGATACCTTTAAGCGGTTGAAAAAAGCATTCAAAGGCGAACCACAACAATTTGAATTCTGGGGATTAGATAAATCCGGAAGGGTTTTTCCAAAGGAAGTTAAACTTTATCCCGGCCTCTATTTTGGGAAAAAGGTTATTATAACCTTTGCACAGGATATAACCGAAAGGCTGAAAGCTGAAAAGGAAATAAGGAAACTTTCGAGGGCTATCGAACAAAGCCCTACCATTTTTATGGTTACCAGTCTTAACGGAAATATAGAATACGTTAACCCTAAGTATAGTGAAGTTACAGGTTATACAAAAAAAGAGGTCATAGGAAAAAATCCAAGAATTTTTGAGTCAGAAAAAACACCTCAGGAAACAAATAATGATCTATGGAAATCTATAACAGTCGGAAAGGAGTGGCATGGCCAGCTCGTAAACAGGAAAAAAAATGGTGAAGAGTACTGGGAGTCAACATATGTTTTTCCATTAAAAGACAATGTCGGTAATATTACTCACTTTATTTGGATCAAAGAAGATATTACCGAACGGAAAAAGTTAGAGCAAGAGTTAATTAGTGCAAAGGAAAAAGCAGAGGAATCAGATAGGCTAAAGTCAGCCTTTTTAGCAAATATGTCGCATGAAATAAGAACACCTATGAATGCTATTCTCGGGTTTTCGCAGTTGCTAAGCGATGAAAATCTAAACCCTGAAGATAAAAATCAATTCATAAATCTTATTCATAGTAGTGGCAACTCCCTGATGAATCTTATCAATGATATTATTGATATTTCAAGAATCGAGGCTGGAGAATTTACAATTCATAAAAAGAAATATGAAATAGAAGTTATTTTGAACAACCTGTTTTTAGAATACGAACAAATCCTGGCAACAGAAAAAGAGAAAAGCAATATTAAGCTGGTTTTTAACAAAAATCTGAAATTATCCAACTCTACAATCAATACAGATGTTGAAAGACTAAATCAGGTTTTTCGGAATCTTCTGACAAATGCCATTAAATTTACTTTAGATGGCAGTATTGAATTTGGCTGCAATATTGACCAAAGTGGGTTTTGCACATTTTACATTAAAGATACTGGTATTGGTATTCCTGCGGATAAGCAAAGGTTAATCTTTGAAAGCTTCAGGCAAGTTGATGAAACGGAAACAAGGAACCATGGCGGGACAGGACTTGGCCTCGCCATCTCGAAAAAGATCGTTGAAATATTAGGGGGTGAGGTTTGGGTTGAATCGGAAGTGGGAAAAGGTTCTGTTTTCTATTTTACTCACCCAATTCCATAAAATAAACATTCAACTTATTTCTCATTTTATTCCTTAAAGTTTGTAACCCCACCACATCACCCACATACTCTTAATAGTTCTCATCTGTGAGGTGCTGAGTGCAACTTTCTAATTAGTTCGTTTGTCTTCAATATTAATTTATACAATTATATAAATAGAGACTGTCTTATCTCTGTTTTTTAAATTGTGCTATATTTGACAATTTTTTACGAAAATAATTTATTATGAAAAAACAATTACTTTCCATTTTATTGGCCTTAATAGTTTCATTTTCATACGCTGACGGGTGGCGTAAAGATGAAATGCAGGTGAAAATTCAAATTTCTAATCAGAAGCAGATAGTTCAACTGAACGATTTGAATATTAACTATGAAATAGCAGATTATTCCACAGGAGAAATCAGAGCTTATATCACTCCTGGTGAATTGCAGAAACTTCAAAGCTTTAATTTGCAATATCAGGTTGAAATCGAAAATCTGAATGAACATTTTGAAAACTTTTGGTTAGCTGAGGATGCTTATCACTCTTATCAGGAAATCATCGATTTGGCAGACAGCCTTGAAAGTGAATTTCCGGCAATTTGTAAAAAGTATATTTTCGGAACATCGTTAGGTGGACGACAACTGGCTGCATTAAAAATCAGCGATAATGTTGAAACAGATGAATATGAAGCAGAAGTTATGTTTGATGGGGGTATTCATGGTGATGAAATCGGAGCTGCAGAAAACGTAATTCGTTTCGCAAGAGATATATGTATTGATTATGGCTCTAATTCTACTATTACTGATTTAATTGATAACAGGGAGATTTGGCTCTACTTAATGGTAAATCCTGATGGTAGAGTGGCTATGACCCGTCAGAATAATAATGGTGTTGACCTGAATCGTGACTGGGGATATATGTGGGATGGCTGGGGTAGTAGCACAGGTGCATATTCACAACCGGAATCGAAGGCACTGCGCGAATGTATGTATAATAACCAGTTTGTTGTTCATACAACATACCATAGCGGGACTGAGTATATCTCTTTGCCCTGGAGTTACAGATCAAGTCAGCCGACTGATTGGAATCATATTTACCAGTTGGGTGGGATTTACTCCTCTGTCTCAAACTATCCAAATATGCCCTATGGTCAGGGCAACAGTGGTATGTATGCCATAAACGGAAGCACAAAAGATTCTAACTATGGTGTGCAGGGTTCAATATCCTGGTCAATGGAAATTTCTAATAGCAAACAACCACCTGCTTCTCAAATTATGATGTACTATAATTATAACTACCCTGCAATGGTAGCTATGATTGAGTATTCGGGTTATGGTGTGCAGGGAACTGTTACCGATGCCAACACAGGAGAGCCGGTTATCGGTGTTGTTTTTGTTAACGATTATATGCCAACATTTACTGACCCTACAGTTGGTGATTATCATAAATATGTTCTGCCCGGAACATACAGCATTAAAATAGTAGCCAACGGTTATCAAACTCTGACTATTGATAATGTTACTGTAACTGCAAATAATGCAACATCAACCGATTTTCAGCTTATACCTGAAGATGGACAGTATGTTTACAAATTTTCTGCATCAAGGATACCAGATAACAACGAAGCTGACGAGGGAAACACTCCTGCCGTTATTGGTGTTCCTGATAACATAAATTATTCAATTGGCAAAAATGGGTGGTGTGTGCTTGATATGCAATATCCAGTTATTGATGGCCCCGGCCCTGATATTATTGTTTATGAAGGTGATACATCTCCCGAAGGATTTACCTGTTATGTTGGAGAAACTATTGATGGCCCCTGGCACAATCTTGGAACAGGAATCGGAACAACAGATTTTGATGTAGCTACGTCAGGACTACCAGAAGCTCAATTTATCAAGATAGTGGATGATGGTGATGGGGGAGCAAATGTAGCTGATGCCGGTTATGACCTTGACGCCATAGAGGCACTGGAGCCGGTATCAGGAGTTTATATTGCAATGTATGATTATGTGATTGACGATTCAAATGGAAATAATAATGGGAAAATTGAC
>JAOZLR010000178.1 GCA_029934735.1 Bacteroidales bacterium | reverse complement strand
CCGGAGGGCCAAAAATGATAAAATTGAACATATAAATGCTTTTTTAATTATATAATATAATGTCAGTTGCAAATTTATGTAAACTGTTGGATTATCCAAATAGAAACGTTTTAAATTACAAATTTATAAAATTGGATTACCTTTGCAAAAGGTTAATTTGTTTATAAGGTTTGGCACAAGTTCAATTTCAGCAGGATACATTATCAACTCTTACATCCGATACATTGTTGTTGTCGGATAGTGCTTCCGTTGTTGCTCCAATACAAAAGAAAACGTTTTTTACAACAGAAAGTCTGAAAGGGGATTATTTTAATCCTGTTGAAATACAAAAAACTTCAAACGACTGGATTGCAGTACATCTAATAATTCTTTTTGTTTTACTTGCATGGGTTCGTTTCTTTTATCGGAAAAGGCTTTCTCAGGTGTTTAGTTCAGCTGTTGCTCATCACTATTTTTATCAACTTACAAGAGATGGAACTCTTTTTAGAGAAAGGATATCAATACCACTTTTTATAGTTTATCTTGTTTCGGTTTCGATGTTTATCTATCTGCTGATAATCTACTTTTTGCCGCCTTCTTTTACTGAACTTCAGGATATCAAGCTGTTTTCTGCTATCATACTTATTGTCTTGGTTTTCTGGATTATCAAAAATGGGGTAATTAATCTTTCAGGAATTATTTTTAAAGATTACTACAGTTCGGCTGAAATATTACTAACTAATTTTGTCTTTAATCTTGTTCTTGGTCTTGTATTTCTTCCGGTTGTTGTTATTGCTGTTTATTATAATTCAGAAAATATCCTTTATGCAGGCGTTATATTCTGGTTAATTTTAACGCTTTACAGAATAGGCCGTGAATTATTTTCAAGTATTTCTTTGTTAAATTACTCAGTGTATTATAGAATTTTATATCTTTGCACCCTCGAAATACTACCACTATTAGTTATTACTAAGTTGGTAATTAGGATTTTAGAATAGTATTTTTTAATTTTTAAGTAGACTATTAATTATAAAAAGGGGATATGGCAGCAAAAAAAGTAAAGAAAGTACTCGTTTCCCAACCACAACCCGGTGATGTTGAAAAGTCACCTTACGGTGAACTTGTTCAAAAACACAAACTGAAAATCGACTTTTATAAATTCATTAAAATTGAAGGCGTCACTTCAAGTGAATTCAGAAAAGACAAGGTTTATATTCAAGACCACACTGCTGCGATTTTTACCAGCAGAAACGCTGTTGATCATTTTTTCAGGATAGCCAAAGATATGAGGGTTGAGATTCCTGACACTATGAAGTATTTTTGCATTTCGGAAGCCACTGCTTTTTATTTGCAAAAGTATGTCCAGTATAGAAAAAGAAAAATTTTCTTTGGCAGACAGAATTTTAATGACCTGATGGATATTATCAAAAAGCACAAGAATGAAAAGTTTCTGTTGCCTTGCTCTGATATTTATAAATTGAGTATTATTAAGATGCTTGACGAGAATAAGATTAATTATTCTAAAGCTGTGATTTATAAAACAATAGCAAGTGATTTGTCAGAAGTTAAAATCGATGAGTATGATATGATAGTCTTTTTTAGTCCGGCAGGAGTAAAATCGCTGCATAAGAACTTCCCTGATTTTATTCAGAATAGCACTCTTGTTGCAGGCTTTGGCCCTACTACTGTTAAGGCTCTCAAAGAAGCCGGATTGAAACCCGATATAATTGCCCCAACAAAGACTGCTTTATCAATGACCGTTGCTATTGAGGAGTATCTTGAGAAGGCAAAAAAGAATTAGGTTTGTTTTGGCAGAGCTATCATATTGTTAGATCGGATGATCTAATGAATATTTTTGTGTGGAATGCTATAGTTAGTACAAATCAAAAGCTGCAAAGCCAATAATTACCGATGCATACCTTTAAAAAAGAGGAACGTTTATCGCGCAAAAAAATTATCGAAAGCCTGTTCTTAAAGGGGAACTCCTTTTCCCAATATCCTGTAAAAGTAGTGTGGCTCGATTATCCTCTTGAAGGGAAATATCCTGCTCAGGTGCTTATTTCTGTACCAAAGCGTAAGTTCAAACGGGCGGTTGATCGTAATTTGCTAAAAAGGCGAATAAGAGAGGCATACAGAAAAAATAAGGAATCTTTGTATGAGTTTTTGAGAGAAAGAGATAAAACCTGCGTTTTAGCTTTATTATATGTTTCAAACGATATTGCCTCGTATAATGAGATTGAAGAGAAAATAATAGTAGCTTTGGAGCGTTGTAAATCTGAATATGAAAAAACTGCTGGGTAAATTTTTTATTTTACTGATAAGGTTTTATCAGGTGGCCATTTCGCCATATTTTGCTGCTTCCTGTAGATATACACCCTCTTGTTCATCATACGGTGTGGAGGCAATTAAAAAGTTTGGACCTTTTAAAGGAGGATGGCTGGCACTCAAGCGGTTTTTGTCGTGCAATCCTTGGGGCGGCAGTGGTTATGACCCTGTTCCTTGATTGGATTAATTGACAGTTTGAAAAATATATAATATCAAATATATAATAAAATGAAACAATCAGCAATTTATAAGTATATGAAAATGATGAAATTGGCTCTGATCAATTTGTCTGTTATTTATCTTATTATATTCTCTTCTTCGGTTTTGGGGCAAAACGAAAATAATTTTGAGATTTCGAAAAATCTTGATATTTATGCCACAGTAATGAAGGAGCTGAATATTAACTATGTTGATGATATTCAGCCGGGTAATCTTGCTGAAACAAGTATCAAGTCAATGCTTGAATCGCTTGACCCATATACAGTTTATATTCCTGAGTCGGATATCGAAAATGTGAGATTTATCACTACAGGCGAATATGGGGGAATAGGTGCAATGATACAAATGCGTGATGACTGGGTTGTTATTTCCGAGCCCTATGAGGGAAAGCCGGCCCAACTCGCAGGCCTGAAAGCCGGAGATAAAATTCTTGAGGTTGACGGTAAATCGGCAAAGGGCAAAACCACCAGTGAGGTCAGTGCTATCTTGAAAGGTCAACCCGGAACAAAAGTGACACTTCTTATTAAACGTGAGGGTGTTGCCGAACCAATAGAAAAGGAGTTTGCCAGAGAGAACGTCAAGATTGATAATATCCCCTATTATGGTGTTTTGGGTGATGGCTTCGGATATATTAAACTTACAGGGTTTACTCATAACGCTGGAAATGAGGTAAAAATGGCTTTTCTTGAATTGAAAAAAAATAATGATCTAAAAGGTGTTATTCTGGATTTGAGAGGAAATGGCGGCGGGCTTTTACAAGAGGCTGTTAATATTACAAATATATTTGTTGAAAAGGGCCAGATGGTTGTCAGTACAAAAGGAAAGCTGGAAAGTAAGAACTATTCATATAAAACCAGGAATGCCCCAACTGATGTTGAAATTCCTTTGGCTGTTTTAGTAGATGACGGAAGTGCTTCGGCCTCTGAAATCGTGACTGGAGCCTTACAGGATTTAGACCGTGGAGTAGTTATAGGACAGCGTACTTTTGGTAAAGGGCTTGTTCAAAATGTAATCCCCCTTTCGTATAACGCACAGTTGAAAGTAACCGTTGCCAAATATTATATTCCGAGTGGGAGATGCATTCAGAAAATCGATTATTTTCATAAAGATAAAAACGGACATTCGGGTGAAATAGCAGACTCTCTAATCACAGCTTTTAAAACCAGTAATGGAAGAACAGTTTATGACGGTGGTGGCATTGAGCCTGACATTAAGGTTGATCTGGGAAAAATGAGTAATCTAAGCTATACTCTTTTTATAAAATATCTGTTTTTTGATTATGCCGGGAAATTTGAAAGGGAGCATGATTCGATTGCACCACCTGAGAAATTTGAAATAACTGATGATATTTTTAATGATTTCGTAGCCTATATCAGTGATAAAGATTATGATTATTCCACGAACTGCGAAAAATCGCTTGAGGACATGAAAGAATCGGCAGAGGATGACGATTACTTTACGAGTCTTGAGCCTGAATTTGAAGCGTTGAAGGCTAAAATTCTTGAAAATAAAAAGGGTGATCTGGAGAAGCATAAAGATGAGATCAAAAAAATATTGAAATTCGAGATTGTAACAAGGTACTATTATCAAAAGGGTAGAATAATAGCATCTTTAAATGATGATGAGGATATTACTAAAGCAATTGATGTTCTTAGCGACGAACCTGGTTATCTGACGATTCTCGGGGTTGCCGGTAAAGATGATAAAAATTAAATGCGTTATAGTATTAATCACCGCCTTTTATATTTTGTAGCATTTATTTTATTGGCTATCAGTATTCCTTTGTCCCGCTTTGGAATGAGTATTGCCCAGTTTCTTCTTATTGGCAACTGGCTTCTGGAAGGAGATATTAAAAATAAAGTAAAAAAGTTTGTTAATAATAAGGCTGCCCTTGTCCTTGCTTCACTTTATCTGCTTCATATTGTAGGATTGCTTTATACCAGTGACTTTCAGTATTCCGTAAAAGATTTGAGAATAAAAATCCCGCTTCTAATCTTCCCGCTCATTCTTTCAACAATAGAACCGATTAACAGGAAACAATTTAATGTTATTCTGAAGGTGTTTGCCGGAGCTGTATTGGCCGGTACTTTTATCAGTGTTGGGATTTATATGTTTAAAGAGATAAACGATTTTCGGAATATTTCTCCTTTTATTTCGCACGTGAGATTCAGCCTGAATACCGCACTGGCAATTTTTGTGACGGTTTACCTGGCCTTTTATGTTTATCGACATAACTTAATAATGAAAATTGTTTCTATTGCTTCTGTAGTATGGATGATGATGTTTCTATTCATAATCGAATCGGTTACAGGTATTTTTATAGTCTTGTTCGTTGCGTTTATCATTGGGTTTATCGAAATACTTAAAGAAAGAAATATCTATTACCGCTTGTCAATATTTCTTTTGCTAATCGTGGTACCTCTTTTTGGTTTTTTTTACATTCACGATGTAGCCAAATCATATCTCACACCTAATAAACTGGAATTACAAAATATTGATGCATATACAGTAAATGGAAATCTTTATTATAATGATACTGTAAAAATGCCCGTTGAAAACGGCAGTTATATTGGGCTTTATATTTGCAATAAGGAGCTTAAAAAGGAGTGGGGTAAAAGAAGCCAATTTGATTTTAATGGTAAAGATTCAAAAGGTCAGCCGGTAAAATATACACTTTACAGATATTTGAATTCCAGAGGATTGCGTAAAGATTCGGTTGGAATTTCAAAATTGAATAAAGATGATATCCGGGCTGTGGAGCTTGGAATAGCTAATTACCATTACACCAAAAAGTTAAGTCTTAACACGAGACTTTATAAATTGCTGTGGAGTTACGACAGCTATGTTAAGGGTGGAAACCCAAGCGGCCACTCCCTGTTGCAGCGCTTTGAGTTCTGGAAAGCCGGAGTTGGTATTGTAAAGCAGAATTTCTGGATTGGTGTGGGTACGGGTGATATCTCTGACGCATTTTATAAGCAATATCAAACTTCGGATACGCGACTTACTGAAAATCTTTGGGTTAACAGAACTCACGACCAATATCTGACAATATTTGCAACATTTGGAATTATTGGTTTTATATGGTTTATGGTTACACTTTTCTATCCTCCTATGAAGATGAGAAAAATGGGAAATTATCTTTTCTTGGTATTCTTCATTACTATGCTTCTTTCAATGCTTATGGAGGATACACTTGAAACTCAGGCCGGTGTAACACTCTTTGCTTTCCCTTTTTCATTTCTTTTGTTTATGATAAATGGTGAATTTGAAAATGAATAATTGAT
>JAOZLR010000177.1 GCA_029934735.1 Bacteroidales bacterium | reverse complement strand
ATCAGTTTTGATAAATGGTACAGTTATCTGATCGGCAAGATAGTTTTGAGCAGTATAAGGAATAACAAAATAACCATCAGCAAGTCCCTGCATAAGTGCAGAAGCACCAAGTCTGTTAGCACCGTGATCGCTAAAATTTGCTTCACCGGCAGCAAACAGTCCGGGTATTGTGGTCTGCAATTCGTAATCAACCCAAAGTCCACCCATAGTGTAGTGAATTGCAGGGTAAATCATCATAGGAGTTTTGTATGGATTTTCATCAACAATCTTTTCATACATCTGGAAGAGGTTGCCATATCTGGCTTCGATAACATTCTGGCCAAGTCGTCCAATAGCATCTTCAAAGTCGAGATATACAGCAAGTCCTGTTTTTCCAACACCATAGCCGGCATCGCAACGCTCTTTTGCTGCACGTGAAGCAACATCCCGCGGGACAAGGTTTCCAAATGCCGGGTATCTTCTTTCGAGATAATAATCTCTATTTTCTTCAGGAATTTCAGTCGGTTTTAACTCACCTTTTTGAATTTTCTGTGCATCTTCTTTATTTTTTGGCACCCAAATTCTTCCATCGTTTCTAAGACTTTCACTCATTAAAGTCAGCTTCGACTGAAAATCCCCATGAACAGGAATACAGGTTGGATGAATCTGAACAAAACAAGGATTTGCAAAAAATGCACCTTTTTTATAACACTGCCAGGCAACACTGCCATTAGAGTTCATAGCATTAGTTGAGAGGAAATAAACATTTCCATAACCTCCGGTTGCAACAATAACAGCGTGTGCTGAATGCCTCTCAATCTCACCAGTAATTGTGTCTCTTGTAATAATTCCTCTTGCTTTTCCATCAACAATCACCAAGTCAAGCATTTCACGGCGGTTGAACATCTTTACGGAACCTCTGTGAATTTCTTTACTCAAAGCTCCATAAGCACCAAGTAGTAACTGCTGTCCGGTTTGTCCCCTGGCATAAAATGTACGTGAAACCAAAGCTCCACCAAAAGAGCGGTTTGAGAGCAATCCGCCATAATCCCTGGCAAAAGGAACTCCCTGTGCTACACACTGGTCGATAATAGTGTTGCTGACTTCTGCGAGGCGGTAAACGTTTGCTTCGCGTGCTCGATAGTCACCACCTTTTATAGTATCATAAAACAGACGGTAAATGGAATCTCCGTCGTTGGGGTAGTTTTTTGCAGCATTAATACCACCCTGGGCAGAAATACTATGTGCACGCCTGGGGCTGTCTTGAATACAAAAGTTTTTAACCTTAAATCCCAGTTCGCCAAGACTTGCAGCAGCAGCAGCACCGGCAAGTCCGGTTCCTACAACTATTACCTCTACCTTTCTTTTGTTTGCAGGATTTACAAGATTTTGATGAGCATTGAAGTTACTCCACTTTTCAGCTATTGGACCATCAGGAATTTTTGAATTTAAAGTAGCCATATATCGAAAATTTATATCAGATCAGGATTAATAATTACAAAAATATATTACAACAGGTATTATAATGTAACCAATAGCAAGAATAAAAGCTATAAATGTGCCTACATTCTTAATAATGGGTGTATAAGTCTTGTTATTCAAGCCAAACGATTGGAAAGCTGACTGAAATCCATGATGCAAATGGAATCCGAGAATAATAAAGATAAATATGTAACCTATTACAAAACCAATAATTTTGAACTTTGCCAGAACAAGTGCAGCCATATCATGATACGGCTCCCCATTAATTATAATCTCCTCTAAATGGCCAAATTTTGCTTTGAAGTAGAAATCGGCCAAATGGATAACCAGAAATATGAATATTATGATAGCTGTGTGAATCATAAACTTCGAAAACGGGGAGCTGTGTGACCAGCCTTCGATTTTGTATCGGTTAGGACGTGCCATCCAGTTTTGTATCTGGAGTATAAGGCCGTAAATTATGTGGATAATAAAACCACTAAAAAGAACAACTTCAAAAACCTTAATTATCGGGTTGGTTGACATAAAGTGGGCAGCAATATTAAATGCCGATGTGTCAGGTAATAATACAAGCAAATTTATGCCCAAATGTACAAAAAGGAATGTGATTAAAAACAAACCCATAAATGCCATTACAAATTTCTTCGTCAAGGAAGATTGAAATCTTTTATTGCCCATAATAGAGTGTTTTGTCAATAAAACTTCGTTAATAATATGTGTCCTACTAAATTAATTAAGTACGTATCAAAGAGCAAAAATAGATTATTATTTTTTTTATTAAATTCTAAATAATAATATTTTGTTAATTTGTAAACATTATAAATAATGAATATTTTAGAAGTAGCTATGATACAGTTGATTAAATAAAATGTGTAGTTAATTGGAATTAATATCCGGCCTCAATAAATATCAAGAATATGAAAAAAGAACCATTTATCACGGAATTTTTTGTTGAAAACAGAAAAAAACTTGCAAGCCGACTTAGTGCAAAATCGGTTGCAATTGTTAACTCGAATGATGAGCTAACCCGTAACGGAGATCAGGATTTTCAATACAGACAAAGTTCTGACCTTTTTTATCTGACAGGACTTATTCAGGAAAAGTGTATTCTTACTCTGTGTCCCGGTCATCCTGAAGAGAATATGAGAGAGATCATCTTTACTATTAAACCTAACGAGCAACTCGAAACCTGGACAGGCCATAAATACACAAAAGAGGAAGTAATCGAAATTTCAGGAGTAAAAACGGTAAAATGGCTTGAAGATTTTGAGATGACATTGCGGGATATGGTTTTATCTTCTGAAAATATTTATATCAACTTGAATGAATATACAAAGTATCAAACCGATGTAGCATATATAAGTAACAGGTTTGCGCTGAAAATCAGGGAGATGTATCCTGCACATAATCTAAAAAGACTTGCACCATTAATTACAAAGCAACGCCTGATAAAAGAGCCTGAGGAGCTACGAGTGCTTGGTATTGCCTGTGATATAACAAATACGGCATTCAGAAGAGTACTCACTTTTACAAAACCTGGCGATATGGAGTATGAGGTTGAAGCTGAAATTACTTACGAGTTTTTAAAGAGAGGTGCGCAGGGGCATGCATACCAGCCAATTGTTGCATCAGGGGATAATGCCCTTGTCCTTCATTATATTGAAAATAGTATGGAGTGTAAAGATGGGGATTTAATGCTTCTTGATATTGGTGCCGAATATAATAACTATGCAGCAGATTGTTCAAGGACAATTCCTGTAAATGGTAAATTTACAGAAAGACAAAAACAGTGTTATGAGGCTGTTCTCAGGGTTCAGAAAGAAGCCATAAAACTATATGTTCCCGGAAATACTATTGATATTGTTAATAAAGCTGTTTGGAAGATGATGGAAAAAGAGATGATAGGACTTGGGTTGTTTACGAAGGAAGAAGTTAGTAATCAGAACCCTGATCATCCGCTCTATTCACAATATCTTACGCATGGCGTGGCCCATTTTATCGGTCTTGATGTGCATGATGTTGGCGGGAAGCATGAGAAGTTTGAAAGAGGCATGGTCCTTACTTGTGAGCCGGGTATTTATATTAAAGAAGAGAGAATTGGAATACGAATTGAAAATGATATTGTCGTTGGTGACACTCCTGTTGATCTGATGGCTGAAATACCAAGAGAAGTTGACGAAATAGAAGAGTTAATGAAAAGGTAATCTATTTAATTCCCTTTTCTTTCATGTAACTCAATATTCGATCGCGATGATCCTTGTCTGCACCGTTTAGCTTTTGAAAAACATTATTGATGACTTCATCCTGACTATCAGCCATAAATTCCTGATAATGGTGTTCTCCGGCAGACTCTTCAATTTCCACTGCTAAATAAAATGCCTCTTTTCTTGGTAATGGGTTTTCTTTTATCTCGTTAGTTTTTTCTGTAATTAATCGCAGTGAATTTTTTAGTTTATTTAATGAGGTAGTAATAAGCTCTTCCGGGAATTTTTGTAGAGGCATAAATGAATCTCTTCCACTTCTCAATAATGCAGCATGACCTTTTTCCTCGATCGACATCTTCCACCAAAAGTCAGAATCCTCCGGATAAATTTTATAAAAAAGTAAGTAAAGGTCTGCAACGGCAAGTTCAAGAGCAATAGAGGTGTCAATAATTTCGGAGTTCATAACAAAATGCTTTTTTCAATAGTTTCAATGCTTTAATAAACTTCAGGAACAAATGTCTGTTCCGACATAGGAGGCCTGACATACCCTATTTTCTTTTGTCTTTCGGGTAACTCAATTGTTTTGGGTTCAATATACTCGTATGGTATAAGACTTAACAGATGCGAAATAACATTGAGCCGGGCTCTCTTTTTATCATCAGCATTAACAACATACCAGGGAGATTGTTTAGTGTCAGTGTAAGAAAACATTTCATCTTTTGCTTTTGAATACTCTTCCCACATTGTATATGAACGAAGATCAACATCACTGAACTTCCATCGTTTTGTCGGATCAGTAAGGCGTGAACGGAATCTTTTTTCCTGTTCTTTATCACTCACCGAAAACCAATATTTAATTAAAATTATTCCTGAACGTATTAACATCCTCTCAAAATTGGGACAAGACCTGAGAAACTCCCAATACTCTTCATCGCTACAAAAGTTCATTACCCGTTCAACAACAGCCCGGTTGTACCAGCTTCTGTCAAACAGAACCATCTCACCGGAAGCAGGAAGGTTTGAAACATATCGCTGGAAATACCATTGCCCCTGTTCTTTCTCTGTCGGTTTTGGCAAAGCAACGATACGGCAAACACGGGGATTGAGTTTTTCGGTAATCCGGTTTATTGTTCCACCTTTCCCGGCAGCATCCCTGCCCTCAAAAATTACAACAACTTTTAAGCCTTTATCCTTAATCCATTCCTGAAGTTTAACAAGCTCAATCTGAAGTTGAGTCAACTTGCTTTCATATACTTTATCACTTAATTTCTTTATATGTTCCTGGTTGCCTTCTTCACTCATTTTTATGGAAATTAGAAGTTTATTTTAAAAAACAATGCAAATATAGTGCTTCTGAGCAAATTTGCAAATAAATTGCTTTTGAATTTTATCCCATCGTCCCCTTAATCATTCCACCATCAACACTGATAGTCTGGCCTGTAATATATCCCGAACTTTTACTAAGAAGCCAGGTTGCAAGCGAGCCAAAATCATCAGGATGCCCCATTCTTCCAACTGAAATCTCATTCTCATATCGCTTTTTTGCTTCACTTTTGGAGATTCCTTCAATCTGACTTCTTTTATCAAATAATCTTTCAGCAGCAGGTGTTTCGTGAAACCCGGGCGCAAGTACATTTAAAGTTATTTGCTTGCCGGCAACTTCTTGCGAAAGAGTTTTTACAAACCCGACTACAGCAAGGCGTAAAGAATTGCTCAGCACCAGGTCTTTAACAGGTTGCTTAACAGACGAGCTTTCGATATACACAATTCTTCCATAATTCTGGTCAATAAATTTTGGCAAGAATGTTTTAGTTATTTTTACTTTCCATCTCAGAATGCTATAATAAGCACTATCCCACTCATCCATTTCCGTTTCAATAAATGATTTAGCCGGAGGCCCTCCTGCATTGACAACCAGGCCTGACAGGAATCTGTTGCCAACCATTTTATAAACCTCTTCAATCGTTTTATCCTTTGAAATGTCACCAACCAGATACTCTATTTGCTCAGGATAACTCTTTTGGAAAGTCAATAACTTATCGGTATCCCTTGCCACGATAATCATTTTTGCCCCCTCTTGAAGCAAGGCAGAGGCAACCCCTCTTCCAAGTCCGCTTGATCCGCCCGTTATAACAAACAAACTATTTGTAAG
>JAOZLR010000176.1 GCA_029934735.1 Bacteroidales bacterium | reverse complement strand
AATAACCGTCAGTTATTGGATCATCCGGAGCTAAAATAGTATGCTTGTAGTTTCCGGCATCAATATACACCCAATCAATTATTGATGCACTATCTGTTGCTTCGGCAAAATTAAATGTGTAACCTGTGGCTGTGGAAACAAATCCGTTTGGTGCCAGAGAATCACTGGAGCCCAGGAGAATTTGTGTAAAATGTGCCATGTCGCTGGTTACAATGATAGTGGTGAGTGTAAAAGCCAGTTGACTCGAATTACCGTTATTGTCGGTTATTTCAAATCTCCAGTCTTCCATACCCGCTTGATTATTAGCCTCCAGAATTATGTTTGCATTAAAAGATGTTCCGCTAATAACAGAGTCAATTACAATATTTTCTTGTCCGCCTTCAAATTTGCGGAGTGCTTTAAAGTTATTAAAATCTTTTCCCGAATTTGACCCTGCATTGAACCCGACCATAAAGAGGCTGTTTGTTGCCAGAGTTGTATCTCCGCTTATATAGTTCATTCCGGTTTCGGCATTTACACCTGTCTTGAAACTAAAAGTCGGAGGTTGTGGCTCGTCGGAATCTTTACTGCAAGAGTAAAACAAAAGGCCTGCTATAGTTAGTGTAGAAAGGAGATAGATTAGTTTTTTCATTGTAAATAGTTTAATTTTATCTTATTTTTAATTTGTTATGAAAGCTATACGAAGCATTTGGATTTTTGTTCAAAAAAAAAGAGACGCATTTGCATCTCCTTTTATATTATTATTAACTTTTTAATCTATTCAGGGATTTTTACTGAAATGGTAATTGTTCCATCAGCTCCCTCAACAATAGCATCAACTCTGAGTAGTCCGTAATCTCCACCAGCTGTCAGGAAAGCAAGAACATTACCAACCTGCAGACTGCTTAGCCTTGTTGCAGTAGGATTAGCTCCTTGAGCGATAGTTATAAGCTGACTCTTGGTTGTTATATCATTAAATTGGCTGCCTGTAAGAGTGGAATGGGCAAATCTGGTATTGTTTTTGGTTGTCCAGGTATCCAGACCGTCAACTCCAGTAAAAACAGTTGCTGCTACATCATCGTCAGGTGCAGCAAGGGTTGAATGGTTAGTTCCTCCATAGAAATAGAGAAAATCAACTTTCTCTGAGTTTACTTTAGCATCAGCTAATGAATAAACCGTACCGTCAAAAGAAGCAAATGAACTACCTGTATTGCTGTCGTATGAGCCCAAAATTTTGTCAGTATATTCAATAATTCCAGCAACACCATTAACCGTAACATTAAACGCAACTTCAGCTGACTGTCCGTCTTTATCAGTTACTTTTGCTGATAAGCGATATTCCCCCTCATCAGGGAAAGTAATAAAATAGTCTGCATCATAAGTAGCAGTATTAACAGCAGAATCAACCATTACCTGAGGTACATTGTTTGATGTAAGAGTTAATTTAAAACTGGTGATATTCTGACCGGATGTTGAATTTGATAAAGCAACAACACCAATCTTAATTGTATTATTCTCATTAATTGTTACATCTGCAGAGGTGTAACCTGCTTCTCCCTTAAAGTGTATTCCTGGAGGTAGAGGTTCATCATCATCTTTGCTACAGGATGTAAAAATCATACCTGTAATCAGCATTAATCCTAATAAATAATTTAATTTTTTCATCTGTTTTTTATTTTGTTAATTTTTTTGCAAAAGTAAAATAATTATCTGTAAACGGCTAATCTTCTGCTTTATTATTTAGCAAAGGTACAAATCTAAAATATCCGTGATCTTCTTCAATAAATTTGGTATCATTCATTTTAATAATTCTTTTCATATTTTGTACATCTTCACCAACCGGTATCACAAGGATGCCTCCTGGCTTGAGCTGTCCCAACAATGGTTGAGGAACATACGGAGCTCCTGCTGTTACAATTACTTTGTCAAAAGGGGCATACGCAGGTAACCCTTTATAACCATCACCAAAAGTCATTTTCTTAGGATGATAATTTAGTTTTTGCAATAGCTCTTTTGTTTTTAAATAGAGTTTTCTTTGCCTCTCAATTGTATAGACTTTTGCACCCATTTCGATAAGTACGCTGGCCTGATAACCCGAGCCGGTACCCACTTCAAGAATTTTATCTCCTTTTTTAACCTCTAATAATTCTGTTTGAAAAGCAACAGTATAAGGCTGAGAGATTGTTTGCCCGGAGCCTATTGGGAATGGTTTGTCAGCATACGCAAATTCCAGAAAGGATGATTCCATAAAAAGATGACGTGGAACAGTAAGAATAGCATTGAGTACAGCATCATCTTTTATGCCTTTTTTTTGCAAAATTTTGACAAGCTGCTTTCGTAATCCTTTTGTTCTGTATGTGTCAATCATTTATTATTAACTATCACCGGTTTATAACTACCCTGAAAATATTGCGAAAATAACAAATCGGAGCATAAATTTGTCAAAAAAAATTACATTTGCAAAAATTATTAAAGATATGTTAAAAATTGGTGTTTTGGGTGCCGGCCATCTCGGCAAAATTCACATTAAGTGCATTAATGATTCGGATGCATATCAGCTTGTCGGGTTTTATGACCCGGACGAGAAAATATCTGCTAGCGTTGAAAAGGAATATGGTGTTCGTCGTCTCTCTGATATTCAGGAGGTTATTGATCTCTGTGATGTAGTAGATATTGTAACACCTACTATCTCTCATTTTGATTGTGCTGTTCAGGCTTTGAAGAATTCCAAGCATGTTTTTATCGAAAAGCCTGTGGTGGCAACACCTGAGGAAGCCAGGCAACTTATTGACCTTGCTATGGAAGCTGATGTGAAAGTTCAGGTGGGGCATGTTGAAAGGTTCAATCCGGCTTTTATCGCAGCCAGGCCTTATATAGGACAACCACTTTTCATCGAAACTCACCGACTGGCAATGTTTAATCCACGGGGAACTGATGTTCCTGTTGTACTCGATCTTATGATTCACGATATTGACATTGTTCTTAGCATTGTTCATTCTAATGTTAAAAAGATAAGTGCAAGTGGTGTACCTGTTGTAAGCGATACTCCTGATATTGCTAATGCAAGGCTTGAGTTTGATAACGGTTGTGTTGCAAATCTTACCGCAAGCCGTATATCTATGAAAAATATGCGTAAAACAAGGATTTTTCAAAAAGATGCTTATATCTCTGTAGATTTTCTTGATAAAAAAGCTGAGATTTTAAGAATGATTGATATTGATGATCCTGAAAAGGCCGACCCTTTGGCAATGATTATTGAGCCTGCAAATGGTAAAAAAGCAAAGCAGATATTTTTTGAAAAGCCGGAAATAACTCCAATAAATGCTATACAAACGGAGTTGGAGAGTTTTGCTGATGCAATTATTAATAATAATACACCGGTTGTTTCAATAGATGACGGATATGCAGCATTGGATGTTGCAAATAAGATTATTGAAAAGATGGAATTTAATATTGAATCTTTATAGTTGAAATATTAGGGAAAGGTAAGCGTTAATAAAGACTATTTAAAAATTGTAATGGGATACAGAAAAATTTTACTATTAGGTATTGTGTTTATTGCAGGTTTCTGGATATTTCCTTCTTGTCAGAAGTTTAGTGGAGAACAGGAAATCCCGGCTTATGTTAAGGTTGATTCTTTTAATCTGGTAGCGAATCCGCTAATTGAGGAAGGAGCGCTGACTCAAAATATTGCGGATGTTTGGGTATTTGTTGACGGCAAATCTCTTGGATGCTACGAATTGCCAACTGTTATTCCTGTTTTGGAGAGCGGTAATCATCAACTAATCCTTGCCCCAGGGGTGTTATTTAACGGTATTTCAGGAACCCGGGGCCAATATCCGTATCTTAAACCTTATAAAGATGTTTCTTTTAATTTTATCATTGATTCGGTTATAACTGTCAACCCTGATGTCTCTTATTATGATAACACAGTTTTTACATGGATTGAGGATTTTGAAGATGGATTTGTGTCATTGGAGCCAACAAGTAACAGCGATACATCAATCCAGCAGATGATTAATAGCCCTACAAGTCCATTATATGGACACATTACAGGTGTTGGATATCTTGATAATGAAAGGAAAATTCTGGAATGTGCCACAAATGCGGATCAATCCATTGGCTTTGAACTTCCGGCCAGCAATATTCCTGTTTTTCTGGAGATGGATTATAATACTAATAATCACCTGAGTATAGGTATGTTTGTACAGCTTACTGACGGGCAACTTATTCAATATCCAACGGTGATTGTAAATCCATCGGGAGAGGTCTGGAAGAAAATTTATATCAATTTTACGCCTTTGACAAACAGGTATTATAATGCTGCATATTATAATGTTTTTGTAAGAGCTGATAAATTTGATGATGATTCAGAACCTGTGGTGAAATTTGATAATTTTAAATTATTATTTAAAGATCTTGATTAATGAACAGAAGTTTACAAGTTGCAAAATATGTTATTGCTGATCTTCTGTCTGCTACTATAGCCTGGATACTGTTTTTTATTTATAGAAAATATGCAGTTACACCAGACATGTCGTTACACGAAATATTTACTGACACTAAGTTGTATTACGGAATGGCTATAATTCCATTCTTCTGGCTGACTTTCTATACCATTATGGGAACATACCGCAAGGTTTATCGAAAGTCGAGATTGAAGGAACTTGGACAGACATTGTCAGTAACATTTTTCGGTGTAATTTTTATCTTTTTTGCCCTGATACTTGATGATGTTATCCCATCCTACAAATCATATTATCAGTCGTTTTTTGTTCTTTTCTTTCTACATTTCATATTTACCTATTCTTTCAGGTTGATAATAACTTCACACACAATTCATAGAATTCATAAAAGGATAATTGGCTTCAATACTGTTATTGTGGGAAGTAACGAAAATGCTGTCAGGATTTATAAGGAGATTGAAAATGAAAAGCTTTCGTCAGGAAATAAGTTTGTCGGGTTTGTGAATGTGGAGGATTATGACAAGTATTTGCTTGCCGGTTATCTTCCTCATCTTGGTTATTATGATAAGCTTAGGGAGATAATAAGGATACAAAAGGTAGAAGAGATAATTATTGCTATTGAGCGTTCTGAAAAAGAAAAAATCGGCGAAATTGTCACTCAGGTTGAGGATACTAATGTTGTTATAAAGCTTATTCCAAGTCTTGAAGATATCTTGATGGGAACTGTTAAAACAGAAGGTATCTGGCATGCTCCCCTGATACAGATATCGCCCGACCTGATGCCTGCCTGGCAAATGTCTCTGAAGCGTATTATGGATATTGTTGTTTCCCTGATTGCAATGGCTATTCTGGTTCCTGTCTATATTATTATTGCAATAGGAGTAAAGATGTCGTCAAAAGGCCCGGTAATATATAAGCAAAAGCGGGTTGGTATTCACGGAAAACCATTTAATATGCACAAATTCAGGTCGATGTATGCTGATGCCGAGCAAAGCGGACCACAGCTATCATCCGATCATGATAGTCGCATCACACCATTTGGTAGATTTCTGCGCAAGGTCAGGCTTGATGAAACACCGCAGTTTTTTTCTGTTCTCATCGGGGATATGTCTCTTGTAGGGCCAAGGCCGGAGAGGCAATATTTTATTGACCAGATAATGAAACGAGCCCCGCATTACAGGCTGCTGCATAAGGTCAAGCCGGGAATAACTTCCTGGGGACAGGTTAAATACGGGTATGCCTCAGATGTGGATGAGATGATTATAAGACTGAAATATGATATTCTGTATATCGAAAATATGTCGCTTGCTATGGACCTGAAAATTCTGATCTATACAGTTCTTATTGTGATACAGGGTAGGGGGAAGTAGGAAT
>JAOZLR010000175.1 GCA_029934735.1 Bacteroidales bacterium | reverse complement strand
TTTACCAATGTTAAGTTCCTTTCGGAATTGAAGCAGCAGACACAAAAGCAGTCAAAATTGCGTCATCTGCTGGTTTTGCTGATGCGTATGCTTGCAATTGCTGCATTGGTGATTGCTTTTGCACAGCCCTATATTCCGGTCTCCAAAAGTCTCATTAATAAAAGTGCCCGCAATATTGTTAGCGTTTATCTTGATAACTCATTTAGTATGCAGGCCGAATCTAATAAGGGAACATTGTTAGATAAGGCAAAGGCAAGGGCCCTGGAAATAGTGGATGTTTACAAGAATTCTGACAGGTTTCAGCTTCTGACAAACGATTTCGAGGGGAGACATCAGCGTTTCGTCAGTAAGGATGAATTTTGGAATCTGGTTGAAGATGTTGCAATATCACCTTCGACACATAATCTTTTTGAGGTGCTTGCACGACAGACAGATATGCTTGCATCAGAATCTTCAGGTGTGAAATCCATCTATCTGATATCTGACTTTCAGAAAAATATGATGAGTGATAAACTACCGGAAACAGATAGCTCTGTGAATGTTTTTTTTATTCCGATTGAGTCTATAAATAAAAATAATCTCTATATTGATTCCTGTTGGTTTGAAGCTCCTGTATACCAGGTTAATCAGCAGGTAAATATCCGTGTCAAAATCCGTAACAGCTCGGATGTTGATTATGAGAAAATTCCTGTTAAATTGAAGATTGGAGGTATCCAGAAGGCTCTTGCAAGTTTTGATGTTAAGGCCGGGCAGGAAGCTGAAATTGAGCTTGTATATACAAATCAGGAGACCGGGATTCAGTTTGGTGAGTTGGAAATAAATGACTATCCAATAAGTTTCGACGATAAGTTTTACTTCTCTTATTATGTATCTCCGGTGACAAATGTGTTGAGCATTAATGGAGATGGTGAGAATGTATATCTAAACTCATTATTTGGTCATGACTCCACTTTTGTCTTTCGGAATGTGGATCAGGGAAATCTGGATTATTCTTCTTTGACGACCTATCAGCTTATCATATTGGATGCGGCCGACCGTATTTCAACAGGCCTTGGGCAGGAGCTTAAACGATTTGTCAATAATGGTGGAAGCCTGGTTATCTTTCCTTCAGTAAGTATTGATATTGATAATTACAGAGAATTTCTTACCGGACTTGGAGCGGAATACTTTTCGGGACTGGATACTGCAAGGACTAAAGTGAGTTTTATAGATATTGAAAATCCGCTTTATTCCGATGTGTTTGATGAGTTGCCCGAAAATATTGACTTGCCTGTTGTATTTAAAAGCTATGTTGTTGCCGGAAAGTCGAGAATGATAAAGGAAACATTGATGGAGATGCAAAGCGGACATCATTTCCTGAATAGTTATCCTGTCGGTTCCGGACGTGTTTATCTGTTTGCTGTTCCTTTAAAATCTGAGTTTAGTAATTTTCCCAAACATGCCATTTTTGTTCCAACATTGTATAAGATGGCTATCTCGGGATATAAAGAAGACCGGATTTTTTTTATGATTGGAGAGGATAATGCTATTGTTATCAACAATGTGAAAAGTACAGGAGATAATATTTTGAAGATAAATCTTATAAACGCTGACTTTGAACTGATACCTGATCAGCGGATAATTGGTTCTCAGCTTGAGATCTATCCTCACGATCGAATAAAGATGGCTGGAAATTATATACTTACTGATAATAATTTACCTGTAAAGGGGTTGTCATTCAACTACAACAGGACAGAATCAGAAATGATTTTTTATACTACTGATGAGATGTCAGAAATGGTTGCAGATGCAGGTATTTCAAACTTTTATATTTTAAAGCCAGGTGTTATGCCGTTTGAGCAAACTGTTGCCGAAATGAGCCGCGGAATTCGGTTGTGGATGTGGTTTATTATTCTTGCGTTGATTTTTCTTGGTGTTGAGGTTTTATTGTTAAGACTTTGGAAATAGGGTAAATTGTTATTAATCACATTGTTAATAGCAGATGTTGAAATTGTGGTAATAATTTATTCTATAAAGCCACACCATTTCTTAAATTTTTTCATATATTTGCCTGCGATAAAAAGTAGTACTAACTAAAAAAAATTATTATGAAAAAGCTTTTACTTTCAAGTTTAATTGTTGTTTTAAGTGTATCTCTTTTTGCACAAAACCATTACACAAAATCTCAAAATGCTGTTAAGATGCAAAATGTTGAGATGACACCTGACGGGTTTACTGTGGTTAATGGTAATCCTGTTATTGGTGAAAAGAGCCCGAGTGATGTCTCTAATGTTGGCGTCTCATATTGGGATTTGCAGTCTTATTCAAACATAATGAGCAGGATGTGGGAATATGATGATGGAACTGTAGGTGCTATCTGGATGGGCGCAGGTGAGGGGATTATTGACCCTAACAGAGGTACAGGTTATAACTATTATGATGGTACAGAATGGGGCGAGCCAGTTCCGCATATTGGAGAAGATGAAAGAACAGGATGGCCATCTTATGCTCCCTGGGGTGAAAACGGCGAAGTTATTGAACATTATTGGTATGTGACAGATGAGATAAACCCACTGAGAATTTACACAAGGGAAACAAAAGGAGAAGGTGACTGGACAATGAATTCTGTTTATGGCCCTGATGATTTGTCAATTGTTTGGGGATCAATGATGACGAGCGGAGATAATCATGAATTTATTCATCTGCTTGCCTATACTTACGATGAGCCAGGATATATGGGGCAGAGTAATGCACTATTATATTACAGATCTTCTGACGGAGGTGCTAGCTGGGATATTGAAGCTGAGCTTATTGAAGGCCTTGGTATTGATTACAGACCAAGTGCTGCCAACCTGAAATTTAATTGGGCAAATTCTGTAGGTAATACTATTGCCTTCAGTTATGGATTTGATGAGTTTGGTGGACAGATCTTTAAATCAACTGATAACGGTGATAACTGGGATATTATTGATGCTTATGTTTCACCAATTGACCCATTCGATATTCCGGAGGATTCAGATCCAATAGCCATAGGTGATGGTAATAGTGCAATTGTTCTGGACTCCCAGGGAAAGGCACATATCGCATTTAGTAAAAAGGTGATTTTATATGAAGCGGCAACTGTATATTGGTATCCATCTACCACCGAGGGTATTATTTACTGGAATGAAGATATGGAGCCATTGGACACTACAATTCTAAGTTCATATACTAATGATTATCTTATTGCCGGAGGAAATCTTATTGGCTGGCTACTGCCTGATGCAACAG
Organism: Bacteroidales bacterium; assembly: GCA_029934735.1. GTDB lineage: Bacteria > Bacteroidota > Bacteroidia > Bacteroidales > JAADJA01 > JAADJA01. The sequence continues at coordinate 2,601 of JAOZLR010000175.1, read as the reverse complement.
GAAGCTATGACATTATGCCGGATCAATACTATTATGGAAGTAAATGTATGACTTCATTCCCTCAACTCGGGATTGATGAAAATGATGATATCTTCTTAACATATACTGCCATTGCCCCTGGGTTTGATGATGGTGTGAGGAATTTCAGACACATTCATATGAATGCTTCCTATGATGGAGGAAGCAGTTGGACAGGGCCTTTTGATGTCACATCTGATATCGCATTCTGGATTGTTGAATGTGTTTATCCTGCTATCTCTCTGAATGTTAAAAATGGAATACACATTATGTTCCAAATGGATGATCTTATTGGAAATCATTCCTGGTTAGATGAACATGCTGAGAATGAGAATACCTTTGTGCATATGGATTTTCCTGTTAATGCGTTTACCGGAGTTGATGATTTTACAAAAAATCAAAGCTTTGAAGTTTCTCAGAATTATCCCAACCCGGCTGTCAATTCAACCGTAGTTGGTATTAATCTGCAAGAGACTTCTGATGTTTCACTCGAAATAGTAAATCTTACAGGTCAGTTGGTAAAAAGTATGGACCTTGGCAGGACAAGTGCCGGAGTTACTAATGTTACTATCGATATTTCTGATTTGAGTTCAGGCGTTTACTACTATACTGTAAGTGCAAATGATGAACAAATCACGAATAAGTTAATCGTTAGATAATTTGTGATAAAATATTTAATTTTAAAAAGGCTGTTCCTTAAAGGACAGCCTTTTTTATTCAAAGCGACAAGCATCCACGCTTGTTATTTCTATTGTTTCGCTGCTTTACCTGTCAGTTTAACAATTGCAAAAATCATAATAACCGCAGCAATCCATTGTACAGCGGAAAGCATTTTTCCGTTTACAAAATAGTCAAAAAATATTGCAGATACAGGAAAAAAGAGCTCGGCAATAGTTGCCATAATTGCCCTTATCCTTACTAATCCGTAGTAGTAAAGATAAATTGCACCCGAGCCTGTTGTGAAAGAGATTATCAGGAAAAACAGCCAGTTTTCAGATGTGGTTTTGCTAAATTGGTTAAATGTGCCTGAAACCAAAACAACAAACAACATAATAACAGTCGTTATTCCGTAGCGAAAAAATGTGGCCGTGGGGAAAGTGTATTTGGTAAGTATCTTTTTACTAAAAACGGTTGAGCTTCCAAATGAAAAGGCTGCGAGCAGCGAAAGCAGCACTGCGTAAATAGTGTTTCTGTCCTGGTGAAAATCAGGAAGACTTAATCCGAAAGTCAGGAAATAACTGGCTATAATAGCGAGAGATGCCCAAAGGATAAAATACTTTTGCAGTTTCTCTTTTAAAAGAATTGATGCCAGTGAAATGGCAAAAACAGGTTGCAGCTTTTGCAAGAGCACAATAACAGATAGATTATGAAAGTTAACAAGGAATAGTGCTTTTACAATGGCTATTGTCCCGATAGCACCGCCGAACAGAGATATGAGAAAAAAAGTTAGCCAATCAGCCTTAGTTAAAGTGAGGACGTGTTTATATTCTTTATAAAAAAAGATGTTCATCAGCACAAACGGAATGAGATGAAGCACAAAAACGACCCACCGTACATCTAAGTTGTACAGACGCGGAGTAAGCACCACACCGTCAAGACCCCACATTGCGGCTGCAATACTCACGGCAATCACTCCCGTTATTTTATAATTCTTACTTACTGATTCTGTCACTTGCAAAAATTTTAGCAAAAGTACTTATTTTAACGATTTCTGAGAACGTGTTTTAGAATACCAAAAATTTAAAAACACCAGGCTGCCTGCAAACAATAAAACGAAAAATGCAAAAGCATATACGGGTTTTGTGCCAAACAGCATTGTAAGGAGGTTGTTCGGATTAAATTCACCTCTTATAAAATGTGGGATTATCATGTCAGGTATTGGGTTGGCTATTTCGGTTGGAATAGAATAACTAAGAGTGGCTTTGGTAATAAAAGTGCAAACAATCCCAAACCCAGTAATAATCCAAAAAAGTGTTCCTGAGAACTTTTTCCCTGACAAATATATAACACCTTCATAAGTAAGTAAAATTGCCACTGCCAGAAGGAGCCTCGGGCCGTAAGACCAGCCACCCCACCAACCAAAATATGAGGCTATAAAAAAATAATAAATAATAATTGGAAGAATCAGGTAGCTTGTCAGAAAGTATCTGATTCCTTTCATTATGACAGGCTTGAATGCCATTACTATAAAAAACAAAATAAATGGTGAATAGAAGAACAGCCCCTTATATGGGCTGAGGCTTAAGCCCCAGACAGAGGTGACAGTGGGTAATGAAAATCCGTAGTTTTTGTGCAGCTCGTTGAAAGTGTGGTGCTTGTACAGCATTTCAAACGGTGAGCCTGTAAAGTGATAATTGTAATAAAAAATGAATATCAGAGAAGGCAAAACACCAAGACTAAAATAAATCGCAGGTTTTATACTTTTTTTACGAAAAATTATCTGAACTCCCCAAATCATAAAGATTACAGCAAGATTGTATTCACATAAAAAACTTAACCCTGCAAATATTCCTGCAACTAAAAAATTATCCTTTTTTAAGTAAAGATAAGAACTCAAAAGTAAAATGCCGGATAAAATATGTG
>JAOZLR010000174.1 GCA_029934735.1 Bacteroidales bacterium | reverse complement strand
GGGCAAGTCGCATATCAGTATTGTACTGGTAAAGGGTTTTACGGCTGGTTTCCCATAGGCCGGTTTCTTCATTCAAAGAAGATGAAATACATGTCCTTTGGAGTTTAACAAGATCATCGGTGCAATTATTTTCTGAGGTAGTGAGCCATTTGCCTGAAACCCATTTTTTCATTGCATTGGAAGTGGCTGAAAGTTTGCTGTTGGATGTAGATTCATTCCTTATGTTCTTTACCCAATCAGCAGATAATTCATCGTATTTGAAATTTACAGTATGTGATAATTTCTTGTTTTCTTTATAATAACTAACAGAACGACTGCTTTCTTTCCAGTTTTGAAAATCCTTGTCCCATCGGTATTGTAGCCTTTTTATGTTTTTATTTTCCGGATCAGGAGTTTTTATTTGCATGAACGAACCAACCCTTTGATAGTTGTCATGATCAAAATAATAACTGACTGTTTCAGAGAGCCTTCTATTGTCATAGTTGTATCTGGCAAAAGAACTTTCTTCCCAGTCTTCAGTCTCCCGGTTAAGCATGAGATACAGTGAAGAGTCCCTGAAGTAGTTACTCTGACTGCCATATTCATATGCATAGCAAGTGCAACAGTCTCCGGAAAGGAATTGTGAGAATCCCGAAAATCCTGAAACCAGCATTAGTAAGAGTAAAGAAATTATTCTCATATGCTTAAGCTTTCATGAAACATAAATCCGATAATTTTCAGAGGCAGGGCCCTAAGAACTATCCTCTGAATATCAAATATACGGTATTTCCGGGGAAAAGATTTTCTTTTATCTGTTTTTTGAAGAATCAACTTCCATATCCTAATGGTTTCAATGTAGTTAAGAAGAAAGAAAACTCTTCCCTTGCCTAATATTTTATAGTTTGGTATTCTGATTTTGGCTATGTTTGTATTTATAAATTGATAGTCCTGCTTTTCTAAAAAGTGGAAATACTCTTTAATTGTTTTGATATTACCAGGATGCTTATTACCAGATTGATAAGTAAGATATTTTTAAAAATTTAGTTACAAATCACACCATTTAAGTATATAAATTATGCTGAACCGTAGAAAATTTATTCAGACCGGGGTATTAACTTCTCTGGCACCATTAGCCCTGATGGGATCTTGTAAGGATGGACTTAATGTGAGAAATAATACTTTCTTAGAATCAGAAAAATCAATTCCTTTAGTTGATAAAACTGATGTTATTGTATGTGGTGGGGGACCTGCCGGATTTGCCGCTGCAGTTTCAGCAGCGAGATCTGGGGCTAAAGTCAGGCTGATTGAGTTGCAGGGTTACCTTGGCGGTGTTTGGACAGCAGGATTGATGACAAACTTTATAGATTATAAGAATAAAGGAGGCATAATGCAAGAGCTTTTAAATGTGCAAAAATATGCCGGCATAACAGAGTCACGTTTTTTAGATGTTGAAATAACCAAACTCTGGCTTGAAAAATTTTGTAAGGAATCAGGAGTTATACCCCTTTATCACACCCGGATAGTGGGAGCAGGAACAGAGGAAGGGCAACTTACAACGATTATCACCGAGAATAGTAACGGACGCCAGGCCTGGCAGGCAAAAGTTTTTATTGATGCCACAGGAAACGGTGATCTGGCAGCCTTAGCAGGATGTGGTTTTGATTTGGGGCATCCTGACGGTGGACTAACACAACCTATGTCGTTAAATGCATTGATTACAGGAATTCACTTAAAAGACATGAAAGAATATAGAATGGTTTCCATGCCCGGTCTTTCGTGGGCAGAACCTAAAGAAAATTTATTAGCTGAAATTCGGAAAGGTGGCGCTAACTGTTCTTACGAAAAACCATCATTATTTGCTATTCGGGATGATTTTTTCTCTCTAATGTCTAATCATGAGTATAAAGTCAGTAGTACAGATGTCCAGGAAATTACATATGCAACGATTAGGGCTCGTTTAGAGCTCAACAAACAAATAGATGCTTTGCGCAGTTTAGGTGGTATATGGAAAAATATTCGTCTTGTAGCAACGGCAGACCAGATAGGAATCCGTGAAAGCAGGCGTATTCATGGTAAATATACAATTACAAAAGACGATCTGATAAGTGGGGCACGCTTTGATGATGCCGTTTGTCGTACAACATTTGGCGTTGATGTACACTCTTTAGATCCTTCAAAACACAAGTCAATTGAAAAGATTGGATTCAAATCACAAGCATATGATATTCCCTTACGTTCGTTAATAGCTAAAGATGTTGACGGCCTAATGATGGCAGGACGATGCATAAGCGGCGATTTTTTTGCCCATGCAAGTTATCGTGTAACCGGGAATGCTGTTGCAATGGGTGAAGCTGCAGGACAGGTTGCAGCACAGGCTGCAATAAGTGAAAAATTACCTCAGGATATTCAGTATAAATCAGAAAATCAGGATTCCCTTTAGGAAAAAGCTTGACGAACTATTGTTTGGGGAATCATAAAACTATTGACTTGTATTTCCCATGTTTAGTGATTCCTTATGATAAAAAATGAGTGATTTTTCAGGTAGAAATGATTTTTATACTACAATTTTCTCAACCATTACAGATCTGTTACTTCCTAACCTGGACAAGCCAGAAATTTCAATAATCAAGCAACAAAAATCAAACAAATCACAATTTCAAATTTCCAAATTCTAAACATTTCCAAATTTTGAATATTGCTATTTGAGTTTTGGAATTTACCTGCCTGCGCGTAGCCGCTTCGGCGAAGGCAGGTTTGTTATTTACTTTTTATTATTTATAATTTTCTGCCAAAAAATACACGAATATTACTGATAAGAGCCTAAATGATTAACTATTTAAACAAAAATGAATACTTTTTGTAAATTCACCCGGGAAACGGGAATTTAAAATGGACATTAATAATTCTCCAGGGATCTGAAAAAGACAATTATGGCAAGCCAGTATTCAGAAGCATCCGGAGAACTTTTCCAGAGATTGCTGGCACCATGCACTCCCTTTCCTTCTTCAGGAAAGAACAGGATCCCTTTTGGAGAAATGGTATTAATCATTAGCTCTTCAATGTAGGGTTTTTCTTTGATTGCACCCGAAACAAAGTAAGGTTTACTCAGGCCTGAAATACTATTTTTGACCGAATGACTACTGAAATATTCACCCGGGCTAAAAGCTACAACTGCACTTACTTTTGGATTGTCTTTTGCTACTTCCAATGCCAGTGTTGCAGAATAGGAGCTGCCAAAAAGAATAACCGGTTTGCCACTGGTTTTATAGGCATACTCAACAGCAGCAATCACATCTTTCTCTGCGTCAGCCATGGAATGGGGAAGATTCATTTCCTTTGCTCTTGCTACGGTTTCATTTTGAATAAAGTTAATTTCTTTACCTGATCGTAAATCAACAGCCAATCCGTTATACTTCATCATGGTGAATCTTGGCGCAATTTCATTATATTCGCCTCTTGAGGAGCCTGCCTGATGCATAAAAACAACATAGGGAGAGAAGGGGTCGGCCTGATAAAAATCAGCTGTAATTTTCAGGCTGTCTTCTGAATAAAAGTGAACTTGTGTTTGCCCAATGGCAAATAATGGCATTGTTAGAAAAACAAGGAGAATTTTATATTTCATATTAAAGCTTGTTAAACTCCGGGGACATTCCGAATATTTTTTGGGTATAAATATTGTTCCTTAATAAGCTATGGTACAACAGGGAAGAGAAAATGCTTAAATGAATTCCCCAAGAACAATAATTTTATTATCACTGGCCTCAATGAGCCCTCCGTTAATTTTAAAATGCTCTTCTTTATCAGTGGAAGAAATTATTTTAATATCTCCTTTTTCAAGTGTTGATATAATGGGTGCATGATTTTTAAGGATCTCAAATGATCCTTTAGTACCAGGTACCCGGATCAATTTTATTTCGCCTGAAAACACCTTTTCTTCGGGTGTGATAATTTCAAGATACATATCCAACAGTTTAAAAAACCCTTTTACTGAGCTAAGAACAGAGGTTTTTATTAAAATATTTATTCAACTTCAGCCAGCATTTTCTTTCCTTTCTCAATGGCTTCTTCTATAGTTCCCACCATATGAAATGCACCCTCAGGATATTCATCCACCTCTCCATCGAGGATCATTTTAAAGCCTTTAATGGTATCTTCAATAGCCACCCATTTACCGGGAACACCTGTAAACTGTTCAGCTACATGAAATGGTTGAGATAAGAAACGTTGCACCCTTCTTGCCCTTTGAACAACAAGCCTGTCCTCTTCAGAAAGCTCATCCATTCCCAAAATTGCAATGATATCTGCCAGTTCTTTGTTTCTTTGCAGTATCTCTATAACCCTTTGAGCTGTTTCATAATGATCATCTCCCACGATATCAGGTGCAAGAATACGGGAGGTTGATTCAAGTGGGTCAACAGCGGGATAGATACCCAGTTCAGAGATCTTACGACTTAATACGGTTGTGGCATCCAGGTGAGCAAAGGTTGTGGCCGGAGCCGGGTCTGTAAGGTCATCAGCCGGCACATAAATTGCTTGTACTGAAGTAATGGAACCATGTTTTGTGGAAGCGATCCTTTCTTGTAATTCACCCATCTCAGATGCAAGCGTAGGCTGGTAACCCACAGCTGAAGGCATGCGACCAAGAAGTGCTGAAACTTCAGATCCTGCCTGCGTAAACCTGAAAATATTGTCCATAAAGAAAAGAATATCCTTCCCTTTACCATCCCCTTCACCATCTCTGAAATATTCTGCAATGGAAAGGCCTGAGAGGGCAACCCTGGCACGGGCACCGGGAGGTTCGTTCATTTGACCGAATACCAGTGCAAGCTTGGATGTTTTTAGTTTTTCATGATCAATTACACTTAAGTCCCAATTGCCTTTTTCCATTTCTTTCAAAAAAGCTTCCCCATAATCTACAACACCCGCTTCGAGCATCTCACGCAGCAGGTCATTCCCTTCCCTTGTACGTTCGCCTACACCGGCAAAAACTGACAATCCGGTATATGTTTTAGCAACATTATTGATTAGTTCAAGGATAACAACTGTTTTTCCCACACCAGCACCACCGAATAATCCAATTTTACCCCCTTTTGAATAAGGTTCAATCAGGTCGATAACCTTGATTCCTGTGAAAAGTATTTCTTTTTCTGTTGTCAGGTTTTCAAATTTAGGAGGATCAGCATGAATTGGGTAACCTTTTGTTTTATCTAAAGGTCCAATTCCATCTATAGGCTCACCAATAACGTTCATTAAACGTCCGCGGATTTGTTCACCAACAGGCATCATAATTGGATTGCCGGTTGATTCTACCTTTGTTCCGCGCTGAAGGCCGTCTGTTGTATCCATTGCAATGGTCCGAACTGTATTTTCACCAATATGCTGTTGACATTCAACTACAATATCTGAACCGTCCGGTCTTTTAATAAGCAGGGCTTCCATTAGTTCCGGAAGGGAAGATCCCTCACCTTCAAAACTTACATCAATAACTGGACCGATGATCTGAGAAATGATTCCGATGTTTTTTGCCATTTAACTAAAATATTATATTTCGTTTCTGAACACACAAATTTAATATTATTTTCAAAACTGAACCATTTCATAATGAATTTCCTTCATAAATCTACAATTTTTAAATTTACCAGGTACAAAATTCATTAGAACCAGGAAATTTTCTATGAAACACTATTTAGTGCCTGTCCATAATATCGGGATATTATTAAATTGCGTTCCATATTATTTTTTTATTTTCAATTTAGCTTTCTTACATGGAACGCTAACTTGCTGTTCGTCACCATTCCCGGGACTTCACCCCGGGCTAATGGTTTCGCCCACTTCGGGGCTGGGTTGTCCCTAATAATTAAAACTATTTAATTTTTA
>JAOZLR010000021.1 GCA_029934735.1 Bacteroidales bacterium | reverse complement strand
CAGGTATTCTTTGAATATTGAGATATGAAAAATATTCAGGATGACTTTTGAAATACTTTTCGGGAGGCACAAGATCATCGAAGGTATGAACAAACATTCCCCATTCGTTCTTTCCTTCTTTCAGATCAAGTTTATGCCAGTCCCGGTAGAGTTCACTATGCCTTGGGCCATAAAAATGCATTTCACGAAATGTGAAACAGGGAATCTGTTTATCATCAATCTTGCCAATAACAATTGCCTTATTCTCAGGAACTACGGTAACTTTCTCGCTGTATTTCCGGCAACCGAGATAATCCTCAAGAAAAGTATAAACTCCATACAAAGTTCCCATCTCATCTCCCCCGGCTATAATCAGCTTCTTGTGTGATGTCTTTATCACAAAACCATCAACTCCAAGATCAGGGAATTTAATTTTCAAGCCGGCATCCTCAATCCTATTACTCTTACCAATAATTATTTCATCAGAACCAACCGGTGAATTATCATCAACAATTGGAATCAATACTCCAGAGATTCGTTCAACATACTTTTGCAGTTCGGTTGCTGCTTTCATATCAAATTCGTTTGCTGTTGACGAAACCACTATTTTGTATTTCGATTCGCCGTTATCTGTTATTTCAATTTCATCTCTGTTCTGGCAAGATAAAACAGCAAATACCATAAAAATAAATAAAATGGCTTTTTTTAATGCTCTGAAGTAATTCATAATTCAGTTTTCTAATTTATTTTACTTAAACAGACAAATGCAAAGGTCGGTAAGTTTCGCAAAAGCCTCAGTTTATAAGAGGTTCAAAATAACATACTTAAGGTTTATATTTTTCTTCTAATTCTTCAATCAAAATTCTAATTGTCTTAAATGGAATTAACTGTTCCTCTTTGGGGATTCCATTTAAATCGAACTTACTTGTTTTATCCGAAGTTTCAATAATATAAGTTTCTAAAGGACCATCAACTTTTTCCGCAACAATACCATTTTCAGATTTTCTCTTTTTATAACTGTTGATATTATCTAAATCCAAAGCAAGTATTGATTTTTCAAAGACATTAAAATCCGCACTGTCAATAGCTAATGTGGTAGAATCAAGAATATAATCTCCCGGTAATTCCAATTGATGCAGAGATAAATTTTCAGGAAGTATATTGTAAAAACTAATAGTCATATCACTTTTTACTTCCACAACATATTGAGGCGGTGGATTGCAGATAAGGAATGTTCTTGTTAATTGCACACGAATCAAAGAGTCCTGGGAATATAAACCAGTAAACGACCCAAGTATCATAAAGAATATTATAAGCCTGGATACTTCCGCCGGTTTATAAGAAGGAATACACTGAAAGACAGTAATGTTTGTCATTATTATCTATTTTGTTTCAGGAGTCATAACTCTGCTTATGCAAATATAGGTATTTTCATCACTAATCAGGTTAAAATTTATTGAAAAGAGTTTGGAGAAACAATGGTTTTGACATTCTGACATCCTCCTATGACAATCCTACGAGTTGATTGAAAGCTAATTATCGCTTAGATTCAGACCTCCAATAACAGGATTTGATTAGCAGTCACACGGTGACAATACTATCAACTAAATAGATTTAAAGATTTTCAGAAATTTACCATTTATTGACATTAAAGGTATTCCTGTTATCGTGAGTATATCTCGGCCAGCCTGTATGTGGAAGGCTTGCATCTGTTTTCAGTGCATAAATCTCTTTTCCTCCCGACACAACGCAATACACAACATTTTCATCATCAGATAATAAAGCTGAATGCCCGTAAACACCAGTCTTTGTTTCCCAGTTTACATTGCCTTCGTTGTCTGTTATGCTCATAACCGGGTTATTATCACTTAGAACTCCATAAAATTGTGTTTTTGTGTCAATAACAGGATTATGCGGAAGACCTACACCTGTACTTTTTTGACTTCCATCAGATATATTATAAACAGAAGTTCCAGCCCATTGATCATATAAATAAAGATTACCTTCTGAGTCAAAAAGAATGTTGTCCTGAGACGTGGCAGCATTTCTCTTCCAGATTGCCTGATGATTTGACGGGCTTATCCTGATTAAGGTGTCAGTATATATGAATGCTATGATATCACCGTTACCGGCAATGGTAATGTTGTTATACGATGAAGAAGCATAGGCAGGCATTGACCAAATTAAATCTCCGTTGTCAGGACTGGTTGCTGTAAACACTCCCCCGCTTTCATTATGTTCAAAATCATAAATTGTTCCGTCATAACCTATGGTAATGGGTGTACTTTCCGATCCTATAAATCGAAACCATTCCATTGCTCCGCTTGAACTAATGCCATACAATGCCCTGTAATAGGAACCGCCACCGGTTGTTTTAATAATTATATTGCCGTTACCAGCCAAAGCTATTGCACCTAATTCACCATATGAGTACGCATTATTTCCGTTAAGTGGCAGCGTTTCCGGAACCTCCCAAACCCAATTAAAACTCCCATCATTGGGATTTATTGAGTAGAGTTTAGTGTATGAAGCAACATAAATACTGCCGTCGTCCGCAACTACAATATTACTGTTTACGTACCAGGTTTGCAAACCTGCCGATCGCCATTTCAAACTGCCGTCGGATTTATTTACTGCATATATTTGCACCGGATTGGAATTGCCAATTCCGGCGTAATAAATTGTTCCGTCAATCCCCCTGGCCAGGTGTCCCTCACTTATTGAAGCATTTTCACCCTGAGGTATATGATGCACCCAAATGGTATCGCCTGCTCCGCCCGTTTCAGGATTAATAATTTCGTCAACTTTATCACAACTAATAAAGAAAAACTGTAAAATTGCAAAAGTAATTAGTGATAAAAAAATAAATAATTTTCGTGTTTTCATAATAACCTCCATATTAACAAATTAATTTTCATCGCCCGAAACAATGCAGTGTATCATACTGCCCGGTCGTTTAAACGTTTTGTTGTTTGGAAGGGTTACATTCACAGAAATAAATAAAGCTTATGTACCAAAAAATCATTCTCGTCTAATGAAACCTTGTACATTATCCTTTTATTATGATTCCAATCTCAACTCCAATTACAAATTACTTTTTTATTACTCTTGTAAATATAAGAGTTTTTCCTGTACTAACATTTATCGTTATGAATCCTATCGCAATCGTTCAGGAATTCTAATCTTAAATAGGTTTACAATAAAATTGTAAATTTAAACCGCACAAAAATGAACAAGAAAATGATTAACAGAGAAGAAATTGGTACCAACGGCTTACTGCGATTACATTATAACAGTCCATCCTCAAAATTCGACAATCCGGTGTTTTATATTTTAGCAATTGCGATAGCCAGACTAGTTTTGCCGCAAATAATTTAAAAACTATAAAAAAAATGAAAACAAATTTAACAATCATCCTGCTGTCCATTATGTTTGCATCTCTTACAGTAACCGGACAAGATTCCATCTCGAATAGAAGTTTTGAGTATTGGAATAATGCTTACTCACCAAAATCATGGGAAACAACAAACATCTTTTTGCCTCCCGAATATCACACATGCTCACAATCCTTCGATAGTTATGATGGAAAATATGCCTTGAAACTAAAATCAGTTGAAATGAACGGATCGGTTATTCCCGGAGTTGCAACACTCGGGCATATTGTTCTTTTCGACACCGAAGGAGGGATTCCATTTACTCAAATGCCATCAGCATTACGTGCATATATTAAGCATCCTTCAAGCGGAGATAATGTAATGATTGCTATTGAGTTTTTTAATAAAGGAATAGCTATTGGAGGAGGTGTCTTTCAAACAACGGATTCAATTCCGGACTACATAGAAATTGTTATCCCCATTGCATTTTCAAAGGTCAGTAATCCTGACACAATGAACATCACTATTTTATCAGATATGGGATTTGCAGGCAGCACTCTGATCATCGACAATCTGAGTTTCGATATTCAGACATCAACAAGTGATCCTGTAAAACAGGAAAAGGATGTGCTGATATATCCAAATCCGGCATCAAAAGAATTTTTTATTGAATTTCCGGTTGACCGTAATTATGAAACAATAATAATAAGTTCATCAGGAAGTTTAATTGAAAAAAGAAACTCTGCTACAGGAAAAGAAAAATTCAATATTGAAGGAATCACCCCAGGGTTATATTTTGTAAATTCATATTCTAATGGTAAAACCTGGTCGAGGAAACTGATAATAAAATAAAAACTCTTAATCGTATTTCATCAAACAGCCTGTAATATTACTGGCTGTTTTTATTTTTAGGATTGTCAAAAAAGTTGATCATTGAGTCATTTTGAGTGGAGTCGAAAAATGTATTATCCTGGATATCAATTAGGTTTCGACTCTGCTCAACCTGACTTTTTATAGGTTAAATACTTTTTTGACAATCTCAACAGTAAGGTCATTCATTTATCCAATATTGAACAATTTAGCAGATATCCTGTTATTATCCCAGTATTCACTAAAAAATATTATAATTATGAAAAAAAACATTGGGTCAACAGATAAGATTATCAGAATTTTAGTTGCAATTGTGATTGCGATTCTTTATTTTACAGGAACAATTTCAGGGACACTGGGAATAGTTCTAATTATAGTAGCAATCATATTTTTACTAACAGGCTTAATAAACTTTTGTCCTTTGTACGCTCCATTCGGGCTAAGTACCTGCAAGAAGAAGAAGTAATTTCTATGAAAGCCAGATGACTTTTTCGGTAATAACTATTTATCGTGAAAGTCATCTGATTTCCAACAAGAGTTCGACAACATTCAATTACCCTTATAGTTGTTAATTAATAGTAGTTTTTCAAACAGTTAGGTTTCTAAAAATCAAAATGATATGCAACTCCTATTCCTATTTGTATATTACTTAAGGCATAGTCGGTATTTTTTTTTGATGTCTCGATATCACCATTATCATAGGTAATTTCATCAATGGTTTCGTATGATACTTTTGTACCTGTATAATCAGCAGAAAGCCTGATTATATAATTATTCCTAAACTCATATCTAATCCCTGCACCAAGAGTATATCCAAAACCGGCCTTCGCTTTATCAGAACGGGTTCGGGAAAAATTTATCTTCTCCTCCGCACTATACACCTGGAACATCGATTGAGGTTGAAAAACGAAACTCACACCTCCTAAAGCTCTGATATCAATATTAAAACTTCCTGCACGGATTGTTCCCTGTGGTCCTATCATAATATTGATATACCTCCAGGCGCCAAGACTATAATTAACCTCAAGACTATCAGGGATTTCTATATCAGGATATTCACTTTTAATATGGTTAAAAAGATCCATTTTATATTTACCCTGGTCAATATTGGAGTTAACAAAAGTAATAGTGCCACCGATTCCAAGAAAATCATCCGGGAAAAAAGCACCATCAAAACCAAACATAAAGCCTGAATTTGCATAGCCAAGGCCACCAGTAACAGAATCTTTTTTGGCAAAATCACCCTGAGGAATAGCTCCTCCGACATTCAATGCTACAAAACTCTCATTTTGGCTTTTCAATTGAAAAACCAAAAAAATCATTATAACAGACAGATAAAGAGACAGTTTATTCATAGTTGTAAATCTTTATGGGACAAAAATAGTAAAAAATGCACTAATGGGTTTTATTCTTTCCATATTCTGGCAGCCCATCCACCACCTGTTGCGAGATGAATATCAATTTTATCACCTTTGGTTACAGTCTTTTTTTCCATGATAAAGTCACTGGCATAACGGTCAGCATTAATACCATCCCGGTAAAATTGAATATTATAATTACCATCATCCAGAAAGGAAAAATCAAATGTCAAATCCTTCGCAGCATCAGTCATTGCACCGATATACCACTCATCACCATTTTTTCGTGCAACAACAATATTATCTGCAATTTTAGCACTAATCACTATAGTCGTATCCCAAACAGTTGGTACTACTGACAAGAATTCCATACATTCAGGTTCGCCATAATAGTTTGATGGTGAATCGGCGAGCATTTGCAACGGACTTTCGTAAACCACATACATTGCAAGCTGGTGACAGCGTGTTCCCTGGCTCATCGGCCTGTTCCATATTGCCTTGAAATTATCTTTCTGTGCATTAACCATTGCACCAGGTGTATAATCCATAGGTCCGGCAACCATGCGAATAAAAGGGAGAGTAACATCATGCTTTGGCACTTCAAGGTCGCACCACTTGTTTTGCTCAAGTCCGCGTAATCCCTCTCTTGTTATCACATTTGGATACTTGCTGCGAAGACCTGCGGGTTTATATGCTCCATGAAAATCAACCAGCAATTTACGTTTTGCACACTCTTGTGCCACCTTTTCATAATAATTCACCATCCACTGATCGTCACGTTGCATAAAGTCAACCTTTATTCCTTTAATCTCCCATTTTTCAAACTGATCAAAAGCCTCATCCCACTGATCCCATAGTGTTTTCCAAATCACCCAGAGAATAACCCCAACATCTTTTTGCTTTGCATACGAAAGTATTTCTTCCATATTAATATTAGGAGTAAGCGTCATTAGGTCGCCAAGTTCATACCATCCCTCATCCAGAATTATATACTCAATGCCATATTCCGAGGCAAAATCAATGTAATATTTATATGATTTAGTATTGACCCCCGACTTAAAATCAACTCCGTAAAGATTCATTGCATTCCACCAGTCCCAGGAGACTTTTCCCGGCTTAATCCATGTTGGGTCTTCAATCACATTTCTTTCACCAAGGAGAAAGCTTAGCTGGTTTGTTATCAGATCGGCATCTGTTTCGGCAATGGCAAGTATTCTCCAGGGGAAGCTTCTGGCACCTTTTGTAACTGCAATATAATCTGCATATTCAGAAACAGCAACATCCCTGTCATTTTTCTTTTCCTCCTTCAAAGCCACACCCGGAAAAATTGCTTTCAATGAGTTACCTTCATCAGCTTTTAGCCACATACCAGCATAATCAATAAGGTCTGATTCGGTAATCAGCACCTTCACTCCGCTTTTCGTTTCCACAAGTGCCGGAGTGCTGCAAAAGCGATTGCCCTTAATATCTGATAATTTCTCATACACATAATACCTCTCGTTATGCGACATAAAGGCCGTCTCCTCAGGAAAATAGACATAGCTATCTGTCGGGAATTCAATATCTGCCTGCTCGCCTGAGATTTTGATATCGTCTTTAAAAGATGTAAGAAAACGCCAGACGACACCGTCGTCATAAGCTCTAAATTCTAAAACATAGTCTCCCTTCATAATAAACTCAATCTCATTATAATTGTCTCTGACAGTTTTAGTTTTCAGAGGTACGACTGCCTCAATTATTTCATTTACACTTTTTGTACTTTTCTTTTTTATTTTCGGATTGGCACCCAGAATTGTACCGTTGTTAACATCCATTGATATTGTTGAATACTCCACAACTGTAACATCATTGTGCAAAACTTCAAACTGTGTCAACTCCGAAAACCTAACGTGAACCAGCGTTTTACCATCAGGAGATTCCAGATTATAAATCTTTTGGGATTTTAATATAATCGGGAAAACAATTAGTGACAGAACTATAATGTATTGCGAAACCACTTTTTTCATATTTTCAATATATTAATTTTTTGAGGCTCAAAGATACGCTATTTTTACTGTTCCGGTACTTGCGAGCTTTTTCCTGAATTCATAATCCAAAACAATAAGTCATCAGTATCCACTTCTCCGTCAAAATTAAAATCGGATTGAAGGTAGCCACTGCCGCCAAGTTGAGAGAACCAGAAGTCATTTTTATCCAAATTATTAACCTCTCCATCTCCATTAGCATCACCTGCCGACATGCCATAGCTTTCAGAATTCAGTTTGGCACAACCATTAAGTCCTCCAAAAGTTTTCAACCAGGAGTCTGTAAAATCATAATTAAATATTCCGTTATTTTCAATAAGTGCTGAAGACGACATTATGCTGAGATGATTACGATGATGCAAAACAAGAAAAATATTTTCATACTGAATAAATTCAAAAAACGGAATTCTCATTGCATCAGAGCTTAAAACCTTTCCATCATTACTAATAAACACAGCCTGCCTGAAGATTGAATTGGAGGATTTGCCTCCTACAGACTTTCTGACATCAATAAGAAGCCAGTCAACAATATTATCGGGAATTACCGAAAGATACTCCTTCCCGCAATAGTTTGGCGACTCAAAGCAATAGGGCTGTAATTCGGGTAAAATATCCGAATTCGAATTCATTGCTGTACCATAAAAAGGTCCCTCAAGAAAAGCACTTATATCAAAAAAATAACCAGGCATGTATGAAACAGTCCCTAAAATAAGCTTACCTGAATTATTATTTGCATCATCGGAGTATGCAATAATGAACCTTTCGTGAGATAATGCTGTCAACACGATACTTGAAATCTCTTTTTCAAAGCTCTGATGTTGGGTTGAAGTTTGAATGGTTCCATTCACTGTAACAATATCGGCATAAGCAGAATCATTTTCATAGTTCACAATATGGAGATAATGGTTTGCATCTAAAGATGTTAATTCTACATTCCCTGTATTTCCTGATAATACTGTGTCAATCTTTCCAAAGGAAAAACCTTCAGAAAAAGAGACACCCTTACTTGTTATTTCATAACCCTGATCAAAATATGAGAAATAAAATTTATTATCGAATAATTCGGCTACATTCAACTGATCAACACTATTACTAATCATTATTTGCTCTTCTGCAAGAAAAACACTGTCAAAAGATATACGCCCTTTTCTCAGCTTAACATTATTTTCGGAGTTGCTATAATATGGAACTGCAAATGTAGTATCAGAAAGTCGGATGAAAGTATTAAAATTGGGTGGAAAATCCGAGAATACTTCCTCATTCAGCATCATAACCAAATTACCGATCACTTTTACCCTTTTCACAGTGCCATTACCGAAATTGCCGCCATCCGAAAATCCGATAACGCAATCATAGTCATTAAAAGAGGTAATGGAAAGTTCTTCAGTTGGTTTATCATTAAAAACATACGATTCGGCAAAAGAGATATAGTTATAATTCACCTCACCCACTATTGTTTTTCCGATTCCGTTTTGCTTCTCATCCTGCCAAATAATAATGAATTTTGCCGGCGATAATCCCTGAACCTTGATATCGCCGACAATTCCTTCATCAAAAAACTCAGGTGAGCCAAACGAGATATTTCCTCCTGCGACGTCTCCTATAACTGCAACGCCTTTCCCTCCATAACCATCGCTGCGAAAAGCAATAACAAACCTGTTAGTATCCAACATTGAAATAGAAATATTTGAAGTTTTTGGAAACGAAAACATAAATGGATCAGAGAATGAGAGTTTGTTTTGAAACAGGGATTTATTAGCTGACATATTCTGCGCTTGCACTGTAAAAACCGGAAATAGAACAAGAAGGAACTTCAATATAAATACTTGATAACTACTCTTGAATACAATCATCTCTTTTGTTTAAAGAAAGGAAACAATCAAAATGGTAAAGTTGTTTGGACATGAATGAAAAAATTATTGCGCCAGTGAGAATCTAAGTGTGATACCTCCTTTAGTTGTCGAATTTCTGTATTGTGATGGCAGGAAAGGATTGTTAATTATCTTATCAAAATAGAATCTTATGGTCATGCTTTGAGAAAGCATATAGTCAGATGAAAAATTAATGGAAACAACTTTTTGACCTGCTGATATCTGATTAAGATTTGAATTTATGTTTCTCAGAACCGTTTTATTTTCCCGTATTGAAAAGTCCAGTTTTATATTCAGATCACTCTTCATAGTTCGCTTTGAATTTCCACTAAAAGATGCAAAAGTAATGGGTAAATCTTTAAAACGATAACCTATACCGACTGTCACCTCACTACTCCTAACCTCAGTCAACTGATTGTTTGCAAAGCTAAGTGACAGATTTCTGGCCTTCTTAAATTCCACTTTTGCAAGAAGGCTGTTTTGCAGTTGCACATCAACATTAATAAGAGGAACAAACTGCTCCGTTATTGAAATTATGCCAAATTCAACCTCAGGGTAAAAATCACCATTGTTCGGATTTATATTCACAGGATAGACCGAGCCATTGATTGTATCACCGCTAAAGTTGATATTAGTGTTATATGATCCGGCCGCATAACTCGACCTGTAAGCGTGGTTCAGTGTTACAGATTTAAATATCTTCTTCAGGGCAGGTATTCTTGAGAGACCATTATAGGAGATGCGCCAGTTAGGCAGCGGGATTTTCGGAAATGGGTTAAGGTCAACTGCATCAGGTGATTTCCCTCCATAGGCAGCCAAAAAAGAAGGAATTAAAACATATTGCGAATTTGCTCCGTATCCTTCGGGATAGCCCGTTGTGTCATTTACAGGAATGCTCCTCGGATCTTCTTCTGAAACACGATTAGCAACTGTGGACCTGTTACTCAGAAAATCATTAAAATATTCGGAACCATCATCCGGTAACTCTCCTCCAAATGCAGTTCGCCAACTAAAAAATGACATAGAAAATGATCCTCCCTGCATCCAGCTATTTTCAATAAAACTATTTGAAACAGTATCAAATACATAATATGTCTGGATATTATTTGAGAATGTTCTATCAATCGTTATATCGACTTTAAAATCTTTAAAAGGTTCAAGTGTTGCTCTCATATTGAAACTTTCGTTATGATTTTTCCCATATGCGGTATTTAGTTTTGTACTTTGCGACAACCATCCTTCCTGGTTAAAATAGTCAGGCCCATCAGGCTGTGCGCCAAAGATG
This sequence comes from Bacteroidales bacterium, assembly GCA_029934735.1. Lineage (GTDB taxonomy): Bacteria > Bacteroidota > Bacteroidia > Bacteroidales > JAADJA01 > JAADJA01. Next base: position 7,004 of record JAOZLR010000021.1, on the reverse strand, counting down.
AATGCCATTCCCGGAGCATCCATACCCCAGTTATTTCCCATTGCACCAGGTTCCGGCATAAACCCGGGAAGATTTGTTCCATCGTTCGCAGAATATTGCCCTGTAACCTTTTTAACACTCATCAGTATCTTGAAAAACGCTTCATAAGCTATTTTCCCATAGTTTACTCTCGGTTTTGTTTGTGTTGTATCAGCAGGATTTTTCTGCCCCTTGTTCTTATTATTCTTTTTGCCCTGATTTTTATTTCTCGGAGGCTTGTTTATATCTTTCAGAAATTTAGATTTGTTATACAATTTATTAAAATCTGCATTCCCGTTAAGGCTTATATTTACATTATTTGCAACCTGGTTTCCAAGTTCCTCCTGAAACTGGATAGGAGAAGCATTCCAACTGTATGTAACAGTATATGATGCCTGTGCGTTTACCCAATCAAGCATCGGGAATTTATTAATGGGAATATTGTAATTGATAGTTGCATTTTGAGTGTAATTCTTTTTGGTACCTCCCGTTTTAATCTGATCAGAAACCAATTCCTGTTTTTCGTCAGGCGTAACTTCAATATATTCATCACCCAGCTCACCTTCCCAATACTCCTTATTTGAGCCGGGATACTCCTTTATAAATGATTGAGCATTTGCATTAAAAGAGAACGTCAGGGATTTTGCCAAATCAAATTTCAAATCGTAACGTCTGTTCCAGTCCCAGGTTTTATTATATGTAGCAAATGTCTTAACATCTCCAAATGATTTATCACGAAGCTTTCTTGTACTGTACATTCTATTCATATCAGTTCTAAATGAGAACATTTTCGGCATAAAATAGAAATTAAAATCTTTTATAAGCAGCAGTCCTTTGTTTTTTGAGATAAATCCAATTTTCTCAAATGGCCGGACATTCTTTGGGTTTGTATTAAAGTTATATCCCAGACCACCCATGTAATTCTGATTCAGGTCATACTCAATATCAGTATTGCGGTGATAAAGCTCGGAATAAGAATAAGAAAGGTCAAAATTTTCGATATCATAGATATGTGATTTTTTTTGTGCTCCAACCTTATCCTTCCTGACATTCATAAAGTTAAGATTTTTTCGTTGAGTGTAATCTACAGTCATTTTTTTAATAGAATCCTGCTGCTCTTTCAAATCGTAAGAGTCTATTACTTCATCAAGCTTCAGGTCAGGATCAAGAGGATTAAAAGTTGGGTTGATACGCGATTCGCCATAGTCAAAATGCATTGGTATCCTTACTCCTGCTTTTTCGGGGAAAAATTTACCAAGTTCAAGATTTGTGGCAATATCAAAACTGCCTTGTGCATTAAGGTCTATCTCAGTAATCTTTTGGTCAAGGCTGGCAAACCAGGCTGATTTGTAAGTTCCTGACACCGAAAGGTTTCCCAGATCAGCCAGATTCATAGTAACTCTTCCAGTTGTGGCCCATCCGGTACTCTTATTAAAGTTTGTAAGCCTGAGCTCATTAACCCATATAATAGCACTTCTCGGATTTCCGGGATCGTTCGGATCATTGAGAAAGATAGGATTCCTGATACCGATCATTATAACCTCAACATCACTAATGCTTGGCGACCCCATTACTGAAACCTTATTCTCTCCGTCATAGCCAACATAAGGAATAGAGAGGCTAACATTAGACCCAGGCTCCCGCATTATAGTGTTTCGTTGAAGTTTAAACTGAACAAGCTTGTCCAGATCAATATTCAGTTCATTTGATTCAGGCCAGATAGCCTGAGGGTCACTTGTGTGCCAGGTTGTAAAATCAAGAGGTACTTCATATTCATAGTAATTCTGTGTAAAATCGGCTCCAATTCTGATAAAAACGGTCAGGTCTCCAGGTTTATAGGCAACATTCGATGTGTTCGGATCCTCCTTTTGCTCGGCATGGACAAACATCTGCAATCTCTTGAACTGTCGAAAGTCAAAATCAGTTGTTTTATAAACTGCCGCCACATCACCATCAACAAGATCGGTAACTGTTAATTCCATCGACTGCTCATTTAACTGTCTAAGGTCTGTAGTTCCTATTACGGTTTGCCTTTCAATGCCCGGAGGCATAACATAGGGTACTGGCGATCTGCCGGAATTTTCTTCAATATTTACAGCAGAAATATCAAAGGTCGTTGCATTTGAACTACTGTTCGGAATATATTCTCCTGGCGCCAAAAGGTCTTCACTTGAGGGATAAATACGCCATTGCTCTCTTACAAGGTCTAAAGAGGCAAACCTCAAAACAACCGGCTCGGAAAAACCCTGAAGAAACATCCGCATAAACCGAATGGATTTAAAGTCATCAATTCCACCTATAACCTTATCCGGGTTTCTAATAGGAATTTTAAACTGATACCATTTCACTGTTGTTATCTCACCATTGGGCAATCTTATTCCGGCAGCTTCATTAATATCTGTAATATAATTCTCGCCCACCTTCATCTGTGCAGGGTTAATTTTAATATGATATTGAAAATAACGCTCACCCTCACTTAAAGTATTGTCATCATTAATATCCTCCATATTAGGCTGTCTTGTATTGCCATCATAGGCACCTGTTCCGGTATTCTCGGGGGAGTTTCCTTCAACGCCGTTATAGTTTTTGTACCTTCTCAAAACACTACTGTATTGGGGATCATTATCATAATCGTCACCTCTGTAATTGTGATAGTTATCGGAAGAAGGGTCGTTAGAGGCCATTTGATAAGCAATGGAATTCTCGCCATAAAGACTTGCCACATAATCAAGATAGGGATATTTCTTATCTGAAGCAGATTGCTCTGAAAAGAAATTCCTTTCATCTTCATCTCTAAGACCATCATAACCAACATCCTGATATTCACGGGCACCAGCATCATTTGAAAAGGACTGCACCAGGTTAAGTTTGTTTGGAACACGACCCCAAATAGTTGTGTCTAAATCATCAATAGTGGGATTGGCAATAGTCGGCAATCCGTTTTCGTATGCTTTTCTTGAGTCTTTTAATATATCTTCTGAAATATCTCCAAGGTTAATATAAAGATCTCCACCCAGCTCATTAGTGTTTAGGGTTCCATCAGCAAAGGGATCCATTACCCAAAACTTAATATATGAAATGTTTGCAGCCTCAAAATCTGAAGTTTCAATTTGTCTCATAATACCTCCCCAACGAGTTTGAGGGTCAAGAAGAGCTCCTGTATCACTAATACCTGCCGAAACACCAGACGGCTGATTGTCATAATTGTAAGGCCCTATTTCAGAAGGATAGAATGCAAGGTTCAACACACCGATATTTGTCGGATCACCATTAGGGATGTCTTTGTTCGGATAAACTTCTGTCTCAAGCACCTGTCTGACAAATTGACCTGAGACATCATCGTTTGTAATGTTGGGAGGCCTTAGATTACTATTTCTGTCATAAAATACTGTCGGATCTATTGTGTACCAGGCAAGTTTTGCCCTGTTAAAACCATAACTCACATCCAGATTGCCGGCTTCGGGAAAGAGCTCAGACTGATTTTGCGGTGTACTTGCAACAAACCAGGTTCCGAAATTCCTAAGATCAATCTTCGACTCTGAGCCCTCAAAATCATCAATATATGAATTTCCGGTTTTTCCAACCTGCTTTGAATGGCCGGGAATAAAATGTGCAAACTCTCCATCAACCGCAATTGTTGAAGTAGCAGTTGTACTGATAAATGGAAGTGCATCAACAAGTTTTGTAATAAACCTTGACTCCGTCTGATATCTGTAATCAAGACCCCACATTGTATTTGAGATTGGTTCATCGCCATAATTTACCTTTTCAGAAAAGGGTTTTTCATGAAGATTTAAGATTGTTCCTCCAAGGTGAAAGTCACGGCTCAGATCAAAATCAACATGTGCTCCCATAAGACGTTTAGTCTGAATACTGAACATAGTATTGCTTTCGAGTTTCACATTAATTGGTGTTCCTGAGTTAAGGATGCCCTCATTAATGATCCTGACCCGCCCAAGAGTATAATCAACAGTATAATCCACATTTTCAACAAGAGGAACACCCCCGGCTGTAACCGTTACCGAGCCCTGAGGTACATTCATTGCATTAAGCGAAATTTCAGAACCTGACTGCGATTTATAGTAACCTGAAATAAGATATTTATTCTTATCAGCATATTGCTGGGCACCTGTTTTTGTCATAGTATAAAGCGAATCATAGCAATATTTATCAGCATATTCAGGGGTACCTTCATCTATAAACTTTTGTCGCAAGTAACTTCCAAACGGCTCGGTTACCGGGAAAAAGATCCGTCCGTTAGATGAATTGATTAATCCACCTTGTGTTGCTGCATTATCAATAAAATCAAAAATTCCATCTGCCGGTGGATTATTCTGCTGGTTGAGTTTATCGAGATTAAATATCTGTATTAACGGCTGACCGCTAAAAGGGCCTTCAACGAAATAGCCTGTTGGAACACCATCTTCATCGCCTGAATAGAGAATGTTCAGCGTGAAATCATCTCTGTTAACCTGATATGCATTCAACGAATAAACATTTTTCATCATCAGGTCCCATCTAGGGTTCTTTGTATCAACATAGGTACTCTTTAATAACTTAACAATAAGAGCCGACTGGCCTATAATCCCTTCATCTGAAAAATCACCAACCTGAAAAACTGTTGAATCCTGGCCAATTAATTTATACTGAAAAGCAACAGCAAGAGTCTGATCCGAGTTTAATGTTGTATTTAGCGAGATAAAACCAAGCAGGTTATTAACAGTATATTCTGAAGGATTCAACTTACGGGCAAGTTCTATTTTGTCAAAATCCTCTCCCGGGACAAACCCCTGCCCAACAAGGTAATTAGTGGCGTTATTAATATCTCGAACCTGGGCAGTATCAATAACCGAAAATAAATTATTTGAACGATTGTCAGGATAGGCAGCATAAGGATTTGGTGTTGGTGAAATTTTTTCTGTGTTATAAATTCTATCAAACTCACCCAGATCGTTAAAGGCAATAATATTTCTGTTATCCGTAACAGCAGCACCAACATTTGTAATCCAGACTTCAATCTTAGTTATTGTTATTCCTGACCTGACTAAAGGCAAGTCAGACAGTGCTTCCTTATAATTCTCTCCTCCAAAGAAATGGCCAAGGAAAAAGTGCCTGTTTTCTTCGTATTCGTCGGCCTTAAACAGGAAATCATTTCTTTGAGCCCCTCCCTGAACGGTAATCGTGGAAGTCTCGCTTTGCTGTTCCGAAAAGATAGCTGTTACCGTTGTTCTTCCGAATTTTAGTTTCGATTTAATTCCGAAGAGACTCTGACTTCCTGTTATAAGAGTACTGTTGAGAGGCAAGCTGACATCCCCAGCCTCAACAAGTTGAATTATCTCGTCCTCGTCACCCTCATAGCGCAGGTTCAGCTTGTTTTCAAAATTAAAAGTTGCTTCGGTATTATATGTTGTTTTAAATTCAATTTTATCACCTATCTTGGCGACAACGTTCATCTGTATTTTTTCATTAAAATCAAAGTTTGTCTGGCTACGCTGCTTAACCGGAATAGTAGGGTCATCACGAGAATTGCTAAGAACGCCGAATGTTAGTTCAACGGACCCTGACGGGCGAATATCAATGGTATTTCCACCAAAAATTTTATCAAATGCTTTTCCACCAATATATATTTCCGGAATTATACCACCTCTATTACCAACACCCGCTGCGGTTGCCCTTTCCTTCCAGTAATCATCCACGGCATTTTGCATTTCATAATCCCTGTATTCTTCAAGAGTCATATAGGTTGGCGGCCTGAAATCAATATCACCGATTTTATGCCTTAAAACATAAAGTCCTGTTGTAGGGTCATATTCAACATCCGACTTGACACTTGAAGGTAGATTCAAAAGCATCGGATCTGAATTTTCTTTGCCGGTATATGGAAATCCCTCGTCCTCAAGGGGGTATATAAGGTCAATGTGTTTTGTCGTATCTCCTGTTTCTGTGCTGTCGGGCGGAAAAATAAATTTATTCAGGGTATAATGGTTGTTAGCAAAGTACTTCTTATCCCCTGAATTACCATATCCCACGGAAAAAATCAGTACCAGAAAAGCAATAATAAAACAATATCGAAATATTCGCTCCAAACAAAAACCTTATTTACAATATTTTTAACGCTTCTTTAATTAATGTTTCAACAGGAACATCGGTTCCCAGTTTATTAAATACTTTGTTGAGTGCCTTTTCTGCAATAGCTTTGTTAAATCCTAAAACAGTCAATCCTGATAACGCCTCATCTTTATTAGTATTGTGTATTTCGCCAATAAATTCTGCCGAAATCCCATCTTTTTCCAGCTTATCTTTCAGATCAATAATAATACGCTGTGCCGACTTTGCCCCAATACCTTTCACCGACTGTAATACAGAAGGATTATTATTGATTATTGCATCGAGCAGTTTCTCTGTCGGTAACGACGACAACATAAGCAAAGCTGTTGCACTTCCAACACCTGAAACTGAAATCAACTGACGGAAAAGTTGCCGCTCTGCCTCTTCGGCAAAGCCATACAAAACAAAGCCAACAGGGGTAGTCGCCTCATTCTTTATCGAAAAATGAGTATAAAGTTTAAAATGCTTCTTGTCCTTAAGTTTTGTAAATGTATTTAAGGATATATTGATTATATATCCTATCCCGTTGCAATCCAATACAACATAAGCCGGGTTTTTTTCTACAAGTTCTCCTTTTATGTATGAATACATATCGTTTTTTCTTATTTCATTTAAAAATCTACGTAAGTAATTATAGAGGCTGCTAAAATAAATATTAAATTGAATGGTCTTGACTTTATTTTATTATTTGTATGGAACAATAAAATAACGAAAATATTGGAGGAAATGACTCAAATATCGAAATGACACTACTTTTCGGAAGGACACTATTATTTAAAATAACATCGTTGTAGTTGCTGGCCTTATTTAAACAATAAATAAATAACCAAAACAGTTAAAAAAATATATTGGTTTTATCTTTTTTATAATAAAAGGTT
>JAOZLR010000173.1 GCA_029934735.1 Bacteroidales bacterium | reverse complement strand
CGCGCTTCCATGTTTTTGAAAAAGTATATTGCTGCCGGACTAAATAAAACGGTCTGGTCGCCTGCTTTTTATGCCATTGAAGATTTTGTGTTTGAACTATCTGGCTTTAGCTCAATCGAGCCTGTGTCGTTACAGTTTGAATTGTACGAAGTTCACAAAGAGGTTGAAGGTGAAAATGCTTCCGACTTTGATGAGTTTCTGAATTGGAGTAATGTCCTTTTGCACGACTTCAATGATGTTGATCTCCATCTTGCTGATCCCAAAGTGTTATTTACATATCTGAATGATGTTAAAGCAATATCCCTTTGGAATCCTGATGGCAGACCCCTAACGGAATTTCAACAGAGATATCTGGCTTTTTTTAATTCCCTTCTGAAGTATTATTCTTTGCTGACCAGCCGGCTTAAGGAAAAGAACACGGTATATCAGGGACTTGCATACAGGAGTCTTGCCGAAAATATGGATAAAACCATCGAAACAGTTTCGTGGGAGAAGGTGATTTTTGCCGGATTTAATGCACTTTCCTATTCGGAAGAAAAAATCCTCTTCGGACTTGAAACGGCGGGGAAGGCTAATCTTTTATGGGATGCGGACCAGTATTATGTTGATGATAAGTTTCAGGAAGCGGGGAAATTCCTGAGAGAGTATTATGCAACAACGGATAAGAAGGAAGTAAAATGGATTGGAAATCACTTTTCTGAAGAAGGTAAGAATATTCAGGTTATTGGAGTGCCAAATCTTGTTGGGCAAGCGAAAGTTGCAGGTGCTTTGTTGGAGCAAATTGATAAAGATGGTGTGGATATAGAGAGTACTGCCGTGGTGCTGAATGATGAGTCACTTGTAATGCCCTTACTGAACTCCATTCCGGAAAATGTTAAAGATTTTAACCTTACAATGGGGCTACCTTTAAAGCAAACACCTCTGTTTAATCTCGTTGTTGCTTTGTTTGAGATGAACGAAAATGCATTGAAATTTGATAAAACAGGTGGAAAAAAGTTTCATGTCTATTTTAAGGATATACTGAAAATTATAGGGCATCCATACATTAGTGAACTGCTTGAATTTTATAATGAGCCAGGCGTTATTGCTGAATCGACCAGAAAATTGAGGGAGTCAAATAGAATTTTCTATTTCACTAAAGATGTTGAACACCTGCTGAATGTATCAGATAAAGAGATGAAGCAGATATTGTTGTCAATGTTAAACCCCTGGGGTGATGATATTGAAAGGGCAATTAATGCTTTTACCGGGTTAATAAATGTTTTGCAACCGGTTTTTGCCAAAGGAAATGAGTACAGCGTGAATACAAGTGAACAATATTTATCAGTCGATTTAGAATATCTCTTTAACTTCTCAAAAATATTTGTCAGGTTGAAATCCCTGGTTGAAGAGTATCCATTTATAAAAAGTTCTGCAACTCTGAAAAGCCTGTTTTTGCAGGTTGCAGGCTCTGGCAGCATTCCATTCTACGGTGAGCCTCTGAAAGGGTTGCAAATAATGGGTATGCTGGAAACAAGGACTCTCGATTTTGAAAATATAATAATGCTATCGGTAAATGAGGATTTGATACCTGCCGGGAAATCTCAAAATTCTTTTATCCCTTTTGATTTGAGAAAGGAGTTTAATCTTCCGACCTATAAAGACAATAATGCTATTTATGCATATCACTTTTATAGATTGCTGCAAAGGGCTAAGAGTGTTTATCTTTTGTATGCCACAGAGGCTGACGGGCTTGGAGGAGGAGACAAAAGCCGTTTTATTACACAGATACAGACAGAACTGACGAAATATAATTCTGACATAAAAATCGGGGAACAAATTGTCGCCAACAAGTTGGAGGTCGGAAAGCAAAATGAGGATATTGAAATTAAAAAGACAAAATTTATTGTTGAAAAGCTAACGGACATGGCTGACTCTGGTTTCTCTCCAACGGCTTTGAATGTTTACCGACGATGCCCTTTGCAGTTTTATTTTCAATATATTTTGAAATTGGGTGAGACGGAGGAGCCGGAAGAGACCATTGAGGCAAGAACTCTTGGTAAGGTTGTTCACGAGGTGCTGGAGATTTTTTATAAGCCGTTTATAAATAGAAATATTACAGAATCTGATGTTAAAAAAATGATTCCTGAAGTTGAGAAATATGTTACGGCTTCTTTTAAAGAGCATTATAAAGATGGAGATATTGAGTTTGGGATCAACCACCTGATATTTAAAGTTGCAAATCTGTTTGTTGTCAATTTCCTAAAAAAGGAGATAGGATTTTTGAAAGAGCTCTCCGGTAAAAACGAGCAGATGATAATCAGGTATCTTGAAAAGAGATATACTGCCCTGTTGCCTGTCAGGTCTTTGCTGTTTACTGATGGCAAGGGAAAAGTGTTGATGAAAGGTACTTTTGACAGGGTTGACGAGGTAAACGGAAAAACACGAATAATTGATTATAAAACAGGAATGGTTAAAAAGAATGATCTTTTTCTCAAGGATTGGGAAGATCTTATGACCGAATCGAAGTATGACAAGAACTTCCAGTTGCTGTTTTACGGCTGGTTATTTGGAAAGAACAACGAAGGCGTTGGGGAGATAGAGACCGGAATAATTTCGTTCAGGCAGTTGAGTGCAGGGATGATGTGTGCCGACCTTCCAAACAAAGAACCTGTAACTGAGGAGTCTTTGGCAGAATTTGAGGAGATATTGAAAAGTATTTTGATGGAGATTCTTGACCCAGAAGTGTCATTTGCGCAAACTGAAGTTGCAGACGATTGTAAGTATTGCCCGTTTACATCTATCTGTGGAAGATGATTTTGATTATGAAATATAGAATATCCGGTATTATCAGGAATACAGTTGTTTTCTTATTATTGTCAGGAATCATTTTCCCGATAAGCAGTTTCGCGCAAGAGGATACCACGTATCAGAAAAAAACATTTCTGCAGCGATTGGATTCAATCAAAAATTGGAAACTTGATCATGGAAGATCAACCTTTACACCTTATCTTGCTCCGTCATATTCTCCTGAAATGAAATTTATGCTGTCAGCAGGAGGCCTGTTTACCTTTAAATTAAAACCTGAAAGCCCCGTGCTATCTCGTTCATCAATTCCATTTTCTGTTGCATATAGCACTAATGGCTCATTGCAGGTTAGTATAAAAGCAAATATTTATGGTAAAGATGATAAACTGAGAATTTCGGGTGAATATTGGATTAAAGATATGCCTGATAATTATTGGGGTGTGGGTTATACCAATGCTGTAGAAAGGACTAAATCACCTGACACAACCGGTTATCATCGCGATTGGCAACAATTTAAGTTTTCAATTGCTTATCGCATATTCCCTAATTTTTATCTTGGGATAAATTATGACAGGAACAAAACAACAGCCACAGATGTAAATGAGTTTATGGCTATGGATGAAGATTTTGTAAAATTTGGCCCGGATATTAATAACTCCGGGTTTGGAGCGGTTTTCCGGTACGATAGCAGAGATTTTCCCGAAAATGCATACAAAGGTGTATATATTGATCTGAGCGGAACAGCCTATGGAAAACATGGCTCAACGAATCATATTTTTCAAGGAGTACAACTTGATTACCGGCAGTATCAGCAAATTGTAAGAGAAGCAAGTACACTTGCCTGGCAGATTAAAGCAAGATCGAGTACAGGAGATGTGCCCTGGACGGAAATGTCGATGATAGGAACACCGTTCGACCTGAGAGGTTATATCTGGGGGCAATATCGTGATAACAATATGATGTTCCTTTTGACAGAGTACCGATATATGTTTGGCCGAAAAACACCAAGGTCAAGAGGACAAATGTACGGACCTTTTGGCTTTGTTGTCTGGGTGGGTGCAGGATCTGTTGCACCAAAATTTGATCAAATGAAAAACTGGTTACCCAATGGTGGGGTAGGACTTCGGTTTGAAATACAGGAAAGAATGAATGTCAGGATAGATTATGGAATTGGCAGAGAATCAAGTGCCTTTTATATTAGTTTTAATGAAGCCTTTTAATTATGATATATATTTGGAAAAATGTACCCTAATTATATTTATTTCTCCAGTTATAAGTAGTTATATCTGGAGAAAACAGTATTGAAATTATACATTTCTCCAAATATAATTATATTTTATCGAAAAAATAATTGTAAGTTTGCAGTGATTATATAAGGTAAGGAATTTAAGTAATGGAAAAAAAGATTATCGGAAGAGAAAGAGAAAAAAAGATATTGGATAAGCTTTTGACTTCTGATAGACCGGAATTTTTAGCACTTTACGGCAGAAGAAGGGTAGGCAAGACTTTTCTTGTCCGCGAATATTTTAAATCGCAAACTGTATTTTTTTTCACAGGCTCTTTTGAGACAGAAACAAATATACAACTTGAAAACTTTTTTAGGGAATATACCTATCGTACAAAAGGTAACAAGGAAACAAGCATCCCTAAAAATTGGAATACTGCATTTTTATATTTAGCTGATTATTTGTATTCGTTGCAAAACCGAAAAAAAAAGATTGTCGTGTTTATTGATGAATTACCATGGCTTGACCGACCCAGATCGGGCTTTGTGTCAGCACTTGAATATTTTTGGAACCGGCATGTCTCAACAATGGATAATGTACTGCTGGTCGTTTGTGGTTCGGCAGCTTCGTGGATGCAAAAAAAATTGCTTAAAGCAAAAGGCGGGTTGTATAACAGGATAACTGCAAGAATTAAACTTATGCCTTTTAATTTACACGAAACAGAATTGTTTTGCAAAAAAAGAAACCTGAAGTTATCCAAATACCAAATTATTCAATTATATATGGTAATGGGCGGTATCCCTTTTTATTTGAATGAACTTTCGCCCGGTAAAAGTGCCGAACAATTAATTGATGAAATATGCTTTAACCCAATAGGATTGCTATCGAATGAATACGAACAGCTATATTATTCGCTTTTTAAAAATGCAGGCAACCACATGTCAATAATTGAAGTTCTGGCAAGTCATCCAAACGGAATGATAAGAACTGAACTTGTAAAAAAAATATCATTACCCGACGGAGGAACTTTTGTAAGGGCATTAGACGACCTTCTCGAAAGTGGATTTATTTCCAAATACCGGCCTTTCAACAAAAAGAAAAAAGACAGCATTTATAGGCTCACTGACTTGTATTCGTTATTTTATCTAAAATTCATAAAGGGCAATGTAAGTGAATCTCCACACATCTGGCAAAAAATTTCAGGACAAAGTAGTTTTATAGCATGGAGCGGATATTCTTATGAAAATATTTGTTTAATGCATATTAATCAAATATTAAAAAGGCTGGGATTAAGTGGCACTTTTACGAATATATCGTCTTGGAAATACAGGGGAAATGATGAAATTCCAGGAGCACAAATAGATTTGCTTATTGACAGAAAAGACGGGGTAGTAAATCTGTGTGAAGTTAAATTTACACAAGATGAATATATTATTACCAAAAATTACATTGCCGATTTGCGAAGAAAACGTTCAATATTTAAACATGTATCAAAAACAAAAAAATCGGTTGTTACAACTTTTATTACAACTTATCCTGCAAACCGAAACAAATACTATTCGGAAGAAATACAATCGGAAGTTACAATGGAGGATTTGTTTGAATAAACAGGAATCAATAAAAAAAATGAAATGACTAAACCAAAAAAACACAATCCGGAGATACCCTTTTCAGGTGAGACAATTCTACAAAGTATGCCCGAGTTCGCTTATGTGTTTAATAAGCAGGATGAATTGGTGTTATGGAACAAAAACTTAGAAGTGATTTTGGGATATTCGGCAGATGAATTGTACAAAAAAAATGTGTATGATTTTATGGAGGAAAGCACAAGGGATATCAATATTGAAGCCATCGGTA
>JAOZLR010000172.1 GCA_029934735.1 Bacteroidales bacterium | reverse complement strand
CTGCCGATGGTAAGAATATACAGCTCTATATGTGGTACGATAATGAATTTGGATACACTATGCAGGTTATCAGATTGGCAAGGCATATTGCGAATGTCAAGAGATATACCTACTATTAAAATAATAAGCTACAAGGAAAACCCCGACCGGAAGGTTGGGGTTTTTTATTTGGAAGTATGTCAAATCTTTGATTCAACTCTCAATTTGGGATTCAGAAATCCCAATTAGCTACAGAATGTTTACACGTTTTTTTATTTTTTGCTTTGGGTTTGATAATAAAATCAGATATTTGCAAAAACATTTAATGACATGGCAAGGACAAAATATATATTTGTTTTAGGAGGTGTTGCATCATCTCTCGGTAAGGGAATCATATCATCATCACTGGCAAAATTATTACAATCACGCGGTTTTTCTGTAACTATTCAAAAGCTTGATCCCTATATCAATGTGGATCCGGGCACTCTTAATCCGTATGAGCATGGCGAATGCTATGTAACTGAAGATGGTGCTGAAACCGACCTGGATCTGGGTCATTACGAACGTTTTTCAAATGTCCCCACTTCACAGGCTAATAATGTCACAACCGGACGTATATATCAAACAGTTATTGAAAAAGAACGAAGGGGTGACTATCTAGGTCATACAGTTCAGGTAATTCCGCATATTACTGATGAGATAAAGAGGAGAATAAAACTACTTGGCAAAACCGGCAAATATGATTTTGTTATAACTGAAATAGGAGGTACTGTTGGTGATATTGAATCGTTACCCTATATTGAATCAGTAAGACAATTACGATGGGAAATGGGGCGCGATTGTTCAGTTATTCATCTAACGCTTGTCCCCTATCTTGCCGCTGCCGGAGAGTTAAAAACAAAACCAACACAACACTCTGTAAAAACATTACTGGAATCGGGAGTACAGCCAGATATTATCGTTTGCCGGACAGAAAGGCATCTTAGCGAAAGCCTTAAAAATAAAATTGCAAAATTCTGTAATGTGGAGCCTTCCTCGGTTATTGAGTCCATTGATGCCAAAAGCATATATGAAGTTCCCATCCTAATGAGAGAGGAAAATCTTGATGCAGAGGTTTTAAGAAAAACCATGATGCCTCTCGACAGCCAACCCGACCTTGGCAAATGGGAAGATTTTCTTTACAAGCTATCTCATCCGACAACCGAAGTGAATGTAGCACTTGTCGGGAAGTATGTGGAATTAAAAGATGCATACAAATCTATCAGCGAATCGTTTGTACATGCCGGTGCTGCTAATGAATGCAAAGTGAATGTTAAAATGATACATGCCGAGAAGATTACCGATGAGAATGCAAATAGTATTTTGAAAGATTTTGATGGAGTTCTTGTTGCACCCGGCTTCGGTGAAAGGGGAATTGAAGGGAAGATCTCTGCAATCAGGTATGTGAGAGAGAATAACATACCGTTCCTTGGTATTTGCCTTGGAATGCAATGTGCTGTTATAGAATTTGCCCGCAATAAACTCGGATATAAAAGTGCTCATTCTATGGAGATGAACCCCGATACGAAATATCCTGTTATCGACCTGATGGAAGAGCAGAAGAAGATAAAAGGAATGGGCGGAACAATGAGGCTTGGAGCTTATCCCTGTAAAGTGAAAAAGAATTCAATTGCGTTCAAGTGCTATCAGACAATAAATGTAAGTGAGCGCCACAGACACAGATATGAATTTAATAATGAATATTTGAGTGAATTTGAACAGGCAGGAATGAAAGCTACCGGCGTCAATCCAAAAGAGAATCTTGTTGAAATAGTTGAGCTTAAAGAACATCCCTGGTTTGTTGGCGTACAGTTTCATCCTGAATATCAGAGCACTGTAGCAAAGCCACATCCTATTTTTGTAAATTTCATTTCAGCAACATTAAAATATAAAAACGAAAAATAACAGAACATAAAGCTGCTCAGATGGTCAGCTCAAACACCGGATATCCGGAATCACTACTCTATCCCGGAAAAATGCTTCATAAACTGCACCCGTTCATAAGCAGCAGGATTATCAGTTTCTTTAAGACTTACCTTCCCAATAAATTCATCTGTAGTCTTAAAATTGTGCTTTGTCATCCAGTTATCAACAAACCTGATCATCTCCGGAATAACGTGCAATCCGTTTTTATATAATGTAGAAGCAATTTGAGTTGCCTTAGCACCTGCAAGCAGTTGTTTAACAACACCTTCGCCGTCGTGAACCCCGGTTGAAGCAGCTATATCACAATGAACACGGTCAGAGAGCATGGCCACCCATCTCAGAGATATTGAGAGCTCAGCCGGAGAGCTAAAAACATTGGTTGCTGTTATTTCAAAGTTATCAATATTGATATCTGGCGAGAAAAATCTATTAAAAAGTACCAAACCTTTTATTCCTGTCCACGATAACTTGAGCGCAGTTTTGGCAAAGCCTGAAAAATAGTAGCTTATTTTAATAGAGACCGGAATTGACACCTCTTTAATCACAGCCATAACAATATCAAAATAAACCTGCTCATTCTCTTCTCCGCTATGTTTGGGGTCTGATGGCAGAATAAATATATTAAGTTCAATGGCATCAGCACCTGCATCCTCAATCTTCCTGGCAAATGAAGTCCAATCAGTAGCTGTAACACAATTAATACTGGCTATCACAGGAATACTAACTTTCGACTTACTCTCTCTTATGAGGTTAAGATACTCAGTTACAGCATGATCTTCAGTATAAGCTGATATGTAGTCAGCGGCTTCAGGATAACCGTGGTCCATACCACTTTGTGTTACTGTTTTGTGTGTCTGAAAACGAATCTGCTCTTCAAAAAGTGACTTCAATACAACTGCTCCTGCTCCCAGCTCCTCGAATTCTACAATCTTTTCTACTGAATTTGTCAATCCAGAGCTACCGATAATAATCGGATTTTTAAGCTCAAGTCCCATATAATTAGTACGTAAGTCTGCCATTTTTTAAAAATTTACCTTAACAAAGTTTAAAACTAATAAGGAAACAAATTTATATATAGATTTTTGAATAATTGCATTTTTATTTCAATTTTCTGTATTTAAAATGATTTTTAATAATTTTTAAAACAAATCAACCTCTATAGATTTATAAATTTAGTTAATTTTGGGCCATTAAATTTTAAAGATGTTTACATTATTCAAAAAAGAGATTATCGGTTTTTTAAATTCGTTGACAGGCTACATCGTAATAGCTGTTTTCCTGCTGGTCAACGGACTTTTTCTATGGGTGTTCCCACTTGAATCAAATATATTGGACTATGGTTATGCCAATCTTGACGGACTGTTCCTGATTGGACCTTTTGTATTCCTGTTTTTGATTCCGGCAATAACTATGAGATTTTTTGCCGATGAAAAAAAGAGTGGTACAATTGAGTTGCTTATGACCAAACCATTGACCGATATGCAGATTATCATTGCAAAATATTTTGCAGGTGTTGTGCTTGTTATCTTTTCGGTTTTGCCAACACTTATCTATTTCTACTCTGTTTATCAGCTAGGTTCGCCAAAAGGAAATATTGATACAGGAGGAATGTGGGGATCATACATTGGATTGTTGTTCCTCGGAGCATCGTTTGTTGCAATCGGACTATTTTCGTCCTCTTTAACAGATAATCCGGTTATCTCTTTTATTGTTGCTGTTGTATTAAGTGGATTCATATATCTTGGATTTGACTTCATCTATTCTCTGGATTTCTTCGGGAATTTCGATCTTTTTATAAAAACACTTGGTATAAATAACCATTATGGAGCGATGAGCAAAGGCGTAATAGATACAAGAGATGCTATTTATTTTTTAAGCCTGATATCGCTTTTTTTGCTTTTTACAAAAATATCGCTGGAAAGCAGGAAGTGGGGATGAAAGTTGAATTAACAAGCGTAGATGCTTGTAACAGAATATAGTTTAATTGACAAGCGTGGACGCTTGTCACAGTTAAATAAGCATAAGCGCTTGGCGCATATTGATTAAAAAAAGAAATGAGTAGTAAGAAAAAGGATATAAAAAGGAGCAATATCGTTCAGCTTGTGCTGGGCGTTATCATTATTATTCTTATCAACACAATTGGATATTATCTTTTTATCCGCTTTGATCTGACTTCCGAAAAAAGATACACTCTGTCGGAACCGACAAAGCAAATTCTCAGGAATCTTGACGATATTGTCTATTTTGAGGTTTATCTTGACGGTGAATTTCCTGCAGGATTCAAACGCCTTCGCAGAGAAACCAAAGAGATGCTTGGTGAATTCAGAGCTTACTCTGACAATATTCAGTATGAGTTTATTAATCCTTCCGAAAATTCCGATCCTGCTGAAAGAGAAGACGTTTATCAAAGACTTGTTGAGCGGGGTTTACAGCCAACCGACCTTCAGGTAAAAAATAATGAAGGCTCCAGTCGTCAAATAATTTTTCCGGGAACTATTATTTCATATAAAAATAAGGAGATACCCGTTGAACTTCTAAAATCGCAAATGGGTGTTCCTCCTGAGGAGGTACTCAATAATTCAATACAAAATCTGGAGTTTAACCTGATAAGTGCTGTAAAGAAACTTACTGTTGAAAAAAAACCAAGGATTGCATTTATAGAGGGACACGGCGAACTTGAACTCATAAAAGTCGCAGATGTAACACGTGCTTTACAGGAGTACTACTCTGTGGAGCGTGTCAGATTGGATGGTAAGGTTAGCGTCCTCACCAAAAGGCAGGCAATTGATTCAGCCAATACCGGTATTCATAACATTTATGATGCAATAATCATTGCTAAACCCGATTCTGCCTTCATCGAAAAAGATAAGTTTATTATTGACCAGTACATAATGCGCGGAGGCAAGGTGCTCTGGCTTATTGATCCCGTGAATGCCAGTATGGACAGTATTTTTAAATCGGATATTACTTTCGGACTGATAAATGAACTGAACCTTGATGACCAATTCTTCACTTATGGCATCAGGCTTAACACTGATCTTGTTATGGATTTGAACGCACTGCCCATTCCGGTAAAAACAGGTGAATCGGCAAGTGGGCCACAAGTTGAATTCTTCTCCTGGTATTACTTCCCTGTGCTTTATCCGCTTAGTGATAATCCCATTGTAAAAAATCTTAATGCCATTAAAACTGAATTTATCAGTAGCATTGATACCATTATGGGGGGCAATGTAAAGAAGACAATTTTACTTACTTCATCTCCGTATGCTAAAACAGTAAATACTCCTGCGCTGATAACTCTTGAAATAATGAAAGAAGAACCCGACAGAAGGTTGTATAATAAAAAAAATGTTCCGGTTGCTGCTATGCTCGAAGGAGAATTTCCATCTGTTTATAATGGACGCATTCCACCCGAGATTACAAATGACAGGAATATGGGTTTTCTGGAAAAAAGCAGACCCACCAAGATGATCTTTGTTGCTGACGGTGATGTGATAAAAAATCAGATTAGTTATTCAAAAGGTAAAGATCCAATGCCTTATCCACTTGGTTACGACAGATATACAGGTCAAACATTCGGGAACAAGGATTTTATATTAAATGCAATGGATTATCTGATTGATGAAAGCGGGTTGATAACAATAAGGTCAAGAGAGATAAAACTTCGCCTTCTCGACAAAACCAAAATAAATGAAAACGAACTGTTCTGGAAAAGTTTTAATGTGGTCACTCCTGTAGTTATAGTGTTAATTTTGGGGATGATAATGGGCTTTGTGAGGAAAAGAAAATATACCAGGTAAAATTGTGAATAAAAAATAGGAACGAATGAAAAAAAACAGAACAGCTATAATAATAGCACTTATTCTGGTAGTGATTGCCATTGTTGTTATAATATCAAAATCAGGAAAGAGCACTTTCAAAAAGAGTGATATGGCATTTGCCGTTAAGGAT
>JAOZLR010000171.1:3031-5908 GCA_029934735.1 Bacteroidales bacterium | reverse complement strand
GCTTAATAGGAGAGCCATTGTTAATAAAATAACAATTTATCTTAAATATTTTGGTAAATACAATATTTAACTATATTTGCAGTCTGATTGACATAGAGCTTTTATTATTTATATCATTGATTTTAAAACTATTAGCAAGTGTATAATATAAAAAAAAAATCAAAACCAAATTGATAAAATATTATGAATAAAAAAAACATAGCATTAATAGGAGCAGGTTACTGGGGAAAAAACCACTTAAAAAATCTGAATAATATCGGAGTTCTTAATTGCGTCCTGGAAACTTCGGATAAAATTGCACAACAGAGAAAAACTGATTTCCCTGATGTGAAATTTATAAAAGATGATAAAGAAATTATTAATAATCCGGAGATAGAAGGCGTTGTAATTGCTGCTCCGGCTGAGTTGCATTACAGACTAACAAAAAAATATCTTCTTGCAGGTAAAGATGTGCTTGTTGAAAAACCTTTAGCACTAAAAGTCGAAGAGGGGGAAGAGCTTGTTAAAATTGCAAAGGAGAATAACCGGATTCTAATGGTTGGCCATATTCTACAGTTTCACTCTGCAGTTATTAAATTAAAAGAAATGGTTGACAGTGGTGAACTCGGACAAATCAGATACATTTATTCAAACAGATTAAATATTGGGAAACTCAGAACTGAGGAAAATGTCCTTTGGAGTTTTGCGCCACACGATATATCATTAATCCTGATGCTAATGAATGGTGAAGAGCCAATAAAGGTTCAGGCTCACGGCGGTTCATACATTAATAAAAATATTTACGATACTACCCTTACCACACTTGCTTTTAATAACGGTGTTATGAGTCACGTTTTTGTAAGCTGGCTACACCCGTTTAAAGAACAGAAACTAGTAGTTGTAGGCTCTGAAAAAATGGTTGTTTTTGATGATACCAGCAAAGAAAAACTTTTTATCTATCCACATAAGATAAAATGGGAAAAGGGGAAAATTCCCGTTGCAGAAAAAATGGACTATGTTACTCTCGACCTTGAGCTGAAACAACCTCTTGAAGAAGAGTTGCTACATTTTGTTGACTGTGTTAAAACAAGAAAAACACCAAAAACAGATGGAGAAGAAGGTCTAATGGTGTTGAAGATTTTGGAACAAGCTCAAAGTAAATTTTAAAGAATCAAATAATATGGAAAAGAAATATTTTGTTCACGAAAGCTCTTATGTTGACGACAACGTGGAACTTGGTGAAGGAACTAAAGTCTGGCATTTTTCTCACGTTCAAAGTGGCACGAAAATAGGAAAAAACTGTTCACTGGGACAGAGCGTGAATATTGGAAACAATGTTACTATTGGCAATGGTGTTAAAATCCAGAACAATGTTGCGGTTTATGAAGGTGTCGAACTCGAAGATTATGTCTTTTGTGGCCCTTCAATGGTTTTCACAAATGTGATGAACCCGAGAAGCGAATTCCCACAGAGAGGAAGCGAATTTTATCTGAAAACACTTATTAAAAAAAGTGCCTCACTTGGAGCAAATTCAACAATTGTTTGTGGTAACACAGTTGGGAAATATGCTTTTGTAGGTGCCGGCACGGTTGTAATCAGGGATGTTCCTGATTATGCTCTTGTGGTTGGTAATCCTGCCCGTCAGGTTGGCTGGGTTTGTGCCTGCGGAACAAAACTATCACTCTCTAACGACCCTGATTCGGAAGAAACTGCAAAATGCAGCAAATGTAACAGAGAATATAATAAACATAATAATAAGGTAGAACAAATTTAAAATATAAAGAAATGCAATTCATTGATTTAAAAGTACAACAAGATAGGATCAAAGATAAAATTGATGCTAACATTCAAAATGTTTTGGCACATGGTAAATACATTCTCGGTCCTGAAGTAAAAGAGCTGGAGCAAAAGCTTGCCGAATTCACTGGTACTGACTATGCTGTTGGCGTTGCCAGTGGTACAGATGCACTGCTAATGCCTCTTATGGCATACAATATTGGTCCCGGAGATGCCGTATTTACACCTCCTTTTACATTTATTGCAACGGCTGAGGTTATAAAGCTTCTTGGAGCAACTCCGGTTTTTGTTGATATTGATGCTACTACATACAATATGGACACTACCAAACTTGAAGAGGCAGTTATAAAAACAAAAGAAGAAGGAAAACTGAATTTGAAAGGTATAATTCCTGTCGACCTTTTCGGGCAGCCTGCTGATTATGATGAGATAAACGCTATTGCCGAAAAATATGGAATGTTTGTACTTGAAGACGCAGCCCAGGGTTTTGGTGGTTCATACAAAGGAAAAAAAGCCTGCTCGCTGTCACACAGTGCGGGAACAAGCTTTTTCCCTGCAAAACCTCTTGGCACCTACGGTGACGGAGGAATGTGTTTTACCAATGACAAAGATATCTATGAGAAACTTCTCTCCATAAGGGTACACGGAAAGGGAACCAATAAATATGATAATGTAAGGGTTGGTCTGAACGGAAGACTTGACACCCTGATGGCTGCTATATTACTTTCAAAAGTTGAAATCTTCCCGGAAGAGATAGAACTAAGACAGGTAGTTGCTAACAGATACAATGAAAAACTTGCAGACTACGTAACTGTACCTCGCGTAAAAGATGGCAATATTTCTGCCTGGGCACAATATTCCATTTTACATCCTGACAGAGAAAAGGTTATGGCCGGATTGAAAGAAGAGGGAATTCCTACAGCAGTTTATTACCCGAAACCTTTGCATTTACAGGATGCTTTTGCCGACCTTGGCTACAATAAAGGTGATTTTCCTGTAAGTGAAGATATATCTGGAAAAGTTTTTAGTCTGCCAATGTATCCGTACCTGAGCACTGAAAATCAGGACAAAATTATAGAAGCAGTTAAGAAATATGCTTAA
>JAOZLR010000171.1:0-2931 GCA_029934735.1 Bacteroidales bacterium | reverse complement strand
ATGGAAATTTATCAAAAATTAATAAATAAGGAAACAAAGTTGTCCCTCGTAGGGTTAGGTTATGTTGGTCTTCCGATTGCTCTTGAATTTGCAAAGCACATATCTGTTGTTGGGTTTGACATCAGTGATGAGCGAGTTGCAATGATGAAAAAGAAGCAGGATCCAAGTGAAGAATTATCTGCTGAAGCATTTGATAATTGTGATATTACTTTTACTTCAAAACCTGAAGACCTGAAAGAGGCTTCATTTCACATTATTGCTGTTCCAACACCGATTGACAATCACCACATGCCCGACCTTTCTCCACTTATTTCAGCATCAAAAACAGTTGGTAAGATTCTGAAAAAAGGTGACTATGTTGTATATGAATCAACGGTCTATCCCGGTGCAACCGAAGAGGATTGTATTCCTGTTCTCGAAGAATATTCGGGATTGAAGTTTCCGCAGGATTTTAAGGTTGGCTACTCTCCTGAGAGAATAAACCCTGGAGATAAAGTTCATACACTTACAACTGTAACTAAAATAGTTTCAGGCTGTGATGACGATTCTCTCGACAACATTGCCAAAACTTATGAACTGGTTGTTAAAGCCGGAGTTCACCGTGCACCAACTATGAAAGTTGCCGAAGCTGCAAAGGTTATTGAAAATACTCAACGTGATGTTAATATTGCCCTGATGAATGAACTTTCCATTATTTTTAGCAGAATGGGAATAAATACTTTTGATGTTCTGGAAGCTGCAGGGACAAAATGGAATTTTCTGAAATTCTATCCGGGACTCGTTGGTGGGCACTGCATTGGTGTTGATCCTTACTATCTGGCATACAAAGCCAAAGAATACAGATATCACCCTCAAATTATCAATTCAGGAAGATTTGTAAACGACTCTATGGGTTTTTATATCGCCAAACAGCTTGTCAAAAAACTGATTGCAAAGGGTAAAAAAATCCTTAATTCCAAAGTCCTTGTTATGGGAGTTACCTTTAAAGAAAATGTAAGCGACCTGCGTAACTCGAAAGTGGTGGATTTAATCAATGAGTTGAAAACCTATGGTGTGATGGTTGATGTTGCCGATCCTTTTGCTTCTTCAAAAGAGCTAAAGAGAGAATACGGGCTTGATCTTGTTGATGACATTGCCGATGACTACAATGCAGTTATTATTGCAGTTTCACACGACAATTATCTTAGCCTTGATGAAAATTATTTTAAATCAATAACATCCAAGAATGCTATAGTTGTTGATGTAAAAGGGCTGTACAGAAATAAAATAAGTGAAATGGATTACTGGAGTTTATAATTATGAAAATTCTTGTAACAGGAGGAACAGGCTATATCGGCTCGCACACTGTTGTCGAACTTCAACAAAGCGGATATGAAGTTATCATTATTGATAACCTCTCAAACTCTTATGCAAGTGTGATTGATAATATTGAAAAAATTTCAGGCATAAGGCCGGGGTTTGAAAAAATAGACCTTACAGATGTGGGCAAAACCGCTGACTTTTTCAATCGTCACAATAACATAGCAGGAGTTATTCACTTTGCTGCTTTAAAGGCGGTCGGTGAATCGGTTCAGGAGCCACTATTGTATTACAGAAATAATCTGAACTCTCTTATCAACCTATTGGAAGGAATGATAAAAGCAGATATTCCCAATATTGTTTTCTCCTCCTCTTGTACTGTTTATGGACAGCCGGATGAACTTCCGGTAACAGAGCAAGCTCCAATTCAAAAAGCCTGGTCGCCTTATGCACATACAAAGCAAATCGCAGAGGAAATAATTGAAAATACAACCAAGGTCGAAAACATTAAAGGTATCTTGCTAAGGTATTTCAACCCGATAGGTGCTCACGAATCGGCTTTAATAGGTGAACTGCCGATTGGCGTTCCAAACAACCTTATTCCATTTATTACCCAGACAGCCATCGGAAAGAGGGAGGTTTTAAGTGTGTTTGGAGAGGATTATAACACACCCGACGGG
Organism: Bacteroidales bacterium; assembly: GCA_029934735.1. Lineage (GTDB taxonomy): Bacteria > Bacteroidota > Bacteroidia > Bacteroidales > JAADJA01 > JAADJA01. Next base: position 952 of record JAOZLR010000171.1, on the reverse strand, counting down.
ACGGCCATACGCGATTACATACACGTAGTTGATCTTGCAAAGGCACATGTTATTGCTATTGATCGAATGCTTAATGATAAAAGCAAAGATAAGGTTGAAATGTTTAATCTCGGGACTGGCAATGGATTTTCAGTTCTTGAAGTAATCAACTCGTTTGAGAAGGTTACAGATGTTAAACTAAATTATAAAATTGTTGACAGAAGGTCTGGTGATATTGAAAAAGTCTGGGCAAACACAACTTATGCGAATAGGGAACTTGGCTGGAAAGCTGAAAAGGGAATTGATGAGATGATGCTATCAGCGTGGAACTGGGAAAAGGCTTTACAGGAGAAAATATAACCAGATGAAAAACATTTTAATCACCGGAGGCGCCGGATTCATTGGCTCGCATGTTGTTAGGCTGTTTGTTAATAAATATCCTGATTACAATGTTGTTAATCTTGATAAGCTAACCTATGCCGGAAATCTTGAAAATCTTAAAGATCTTGAAAATAAACCCAATTACAAATTTGTAAAAGGAGATATAGTTGATGGTGACTTTATTCAGCAACTTTTTACAGATTATAATTTCGACGGGGTGATACACCTTGCAGCAGAATCGCATGTTGACAGGTCTATAACAAACCCTATGGAATTTATTTATACCAATATTGTGGGTACGGTGAATCTTCTTAATGCTGCAAAATCACATTGGGAAGGAGCCTTTTCAGAAAAGATATTCTACCACATATCAACAGATGAAGTTTACGGCTCTCTTGGAGATACTGGTATTTTTACAGAAGAAACTTCTTATGATCCCCACAGTCCATACTCAGCATCTAAAGCAAGTTCTGACCATCTTGTAAGATCTTATTGTGATACATTTGGGTTGCCGGTTGTCATTTCAAATTGTTCAAACAACTATGGGGCTTTCCAGTTTCCTGAAAAATTAATCCCTCTTTTTATTAATAAC
>JAOZLR010000170.1:4751-5910 GCA_029934735.1 Bacteroidales bacterium | reverse complement strand
TCGAAAATCCCGCCAAAACTATTTTTCTCATTCCATTTATTCCCCGACCTGAAGGTCGGGGCTACTAACATTTCGTCCCTATGTGGCTTTATAATCATTCTCTTGTATATTTTAAATCAATATTGAGTGTTTCATTTTATTTTATAGAGAAACCCAAACCTCAGCCCGATTGACCATGGCGCTTTATTTGTCAGTCTGCGCTCATAAACAGGCTGCATATAGTAATTATAAACAGGTTCTACTGACAGATCGAAACTATTTGACAACCTGTAAGAAAGCCCCAAAGATGCTGACAGCTTAAAGTAAGAATGAATTCTATTGGGTGTTTCATCTTCAATTACTATACTTGTTGCATTGTCGTTTGTATAATCAATCCCCGGTTCATTACTTTTTACAAGTACTGAATAGATTCCACCTGCTTTTAAGAAAATTGAAAGCCTTTTAAACTCTCTAATTTTATATCCTGCATAAACCGGAATACGAAGATACGTATAATAATTATTAACTGTTTCAGATGTATTGTAATTAATAGTATCATATAACCCTTCAAGTGTTGTTTTAAATACGGGCTGACCTGAAGCGGGATCTATTGTAAACGAATTAACCTGGTAGAAGTAACCTATACTGTCGTATTGAGAGTATTTAATATCATACTTTCCATCATCTTCCGAAATAGATACACCAATACCTGCTTCGAAAAAGAGATTATTCCCATAAACTCCAGTGACATCAATATTAATTGCACTTTTCTTGCTATTATCTTCTTGATTAAGGAATATTATTTCAGGTGTAATAAAAGCACCAAGAGCAAATGAGGCCTCTAACCTGCCATAATCATCTTTTGGAACGATACTAAAACCTGAATATGCAGATGTTAGATTTAAGTATGCCGGTAAAGTATTCTCCACCCCGTAATTAAATTGGGGATAAACAGATGTCATAGGATTAATATTGTCGTCGCTGTTCAGCCCTGGCAATCCCGGATAATTGCTAATCTGGGTTTTGGCCAGTACCTCAGAAGCCGGTGCTACTTCACTTATCTTTTCGCTATTTTCAATTTTGTCTTTTAATTTTGTATTGTTAGGAATTATTTGTTCTTCATTCTGTGATTTTAAAGATTTATTTAAAGTATTTGATTCAGAAACCAATTTATCGGTTT
>JAOZLR010000170.1:0-4651 GCA_029934735.1 Bacteroidales bacterium | reverse complement strand
TATTTGCATTGACTTCCTGTCCGGCATTATTTGAGTTGACTTTTTGTTCGGCATCATTTGCAGTAAAATAGAAATAGCCTCCTATTCCAATACCGACCAGTAATATAAAAACAGAAGCATAAAACAAGCTACTTCTGAAAAATAGCTTCAACGAGACTGCCTTCCATACTTTTGGTGACGGTTGCTTCTTATACCCGTCGAGAGTTCCTTTTAAGAGATCCTCAATATTATTAAAACCTTCATCCATTAGCTGTACTTGTTGTTAAAACTTTATTTCGTTCTTCAAGTTTATTACGTAAAAACTTTTTTGCTTTTGATAATTGCGATTTAGAAGTACTTTCTGATATTCCCAAAATTTCAGCTATTTCCTTATGCGCATATCCTTCAAAAATATAAAGGTTGATAACATTTCTGTAACCATCAGGCAGGCTTTGTAAAATTTTTATCAGAACTTCAGGGCTAACCGGCGAATAAACAACTTCTTCTTCCTGATAGTCGGCAGGAATATTATCAATATTCTCATAAGAATATTTTACATTCTTTTTAATATATGTAAGTGCAGTGTTAACCATAATTCTTCTGATCCAGCCCTCAAATGAACCTTCACTTCTGAAATTTTTTATATGTGTAAATACTTTAATAAATCCCTCTTGCAAAACATCTTCAGCTTCAGTCATATTTGTGCAATAACGCAGGCACACACCAAGCATCCCCGGCGCATACTTCTCATATAGCCGGTTTTGGGAACGCTTTTTCCCTTTTTTACACCCCTCAATTATTTTGTCATCACCAATCATCAAAATCACTACTGCATATTAGACTTCACTTTGTTGTTTTGGTTGCCTGAAAAATAAATTATAAAAAAAAAGCCCCGAAAACGGGGCTCAAATAAAAAAAAAGCTTTTTCCTACCGTTTTAAAAATCTTCTGACTACCTGATTCGATTTGTCAGTAATTTTCAAAAGGTAAATTCCACTTGTCAGATTAGAAATGTCAAGTTCAATATTATTTTCTCCAGGATAACTGTTTATGTTAGAAACATTGATTAATTGCCCGTTACTATTAAACAATGCTAATACAAGGTCGGTTGTCTCATTAAAACTAACAGAGAATTGAATTCTATCCACAGCCGGGTTGGGAAAGATATCACCAACACCTTCAATAAATTCATTTTCAGAAATCGCGTTTATGTTGCCACTAACAAAATTATCTTGAATAAATAATTGTACATCTTCAAAAGCTGGATTATTTCCGTTAAGAGTTAAGTTTACCGGAAGTGTGTTTTTTCCTGTGACCTCCGCATGAACCTTATATGTCCCAAATGCTATGTCGTTAAAAGCAAAATTGCCATTTTCATCAGAATGTGTTATACCAAGTGGATTGTTATCGTTATCAAGAAGCAAAATCTCGACATTACAGGCAGGGCCTTTCCCGCTACCAAATGAAATTACTCCTTCAATCCCTCCGGGACCAAAAGTCATTGTAGAGGCAGGCACCATATCTATATCATATTGCCAGTATGTTGAGTAATGAAAAATAGTATCGGCTGCTTCCCACATTATACTATTACTGTAATAAGTTGTCAGGAATGCATTATACAGAGTTGAAGCAGGAAGCATATCGGCTTTTACAAAATACTTTCCTTCAATAAGTTGAGGAAACAAGTAATATCCTAATGTATCATTATAAATAGCTGTATCTATCGGGATTATTTTTGTTTCTTCTACTTTATACAAATATGCAGCAGCATAATCTATCGGGAAATAACCGGCAAATATCTGACCTCCAAAAGAAAAATAGTCCTTATATGTAACATTAACCATTTTTGTAATAGTTGATTCAATTAAATTTGAAAAAGGACCTGCAGGTACAGTTACTGTCAGCTGAACCTTGTAAACTCCCGGCTCAGCATATTCATGCAATGGTGATTGAATAGTAGAAAAGTGCCCGTCTCCAAAATCCCAGTGAGTGGAGACCAAATTCTGGCAATTTGTGGTGTTATACAATTGTATCTCCATTGGGTTTACGCCAGAAGGATCATAAACAACTTTAAAATTAGCCTGTGGAATGGCAATTGAATTCTGAATAGGAATTTTTATGTCAGGAAACAGGTAGTTTCGTTCACTCCATCTAAAGCGAAAGTAAACAGTTGTGTCGTGCACATTGCTCAGATAATCAAGGGTTGAAATCCTCAATGCCCCTTTAGTAAAAAATGTAGGAATTGTATCATAATAAAAACCTTCTTTATCTGTTACCAAAGTTGTACTGTAATTAAAATCAGGGGAGTACGTGTGATCCGCATCTATATTAATAATCTGACCATCAATTGGGGCTCCGGTTTGCTCATCTGTTATCTGTCCGATAACAATAATCACATTCTTGTCGAAAGCAACCTGTGTGAAGGCCAATGAGCAGGAAAAGAGAAATACCAACAGAAGTGATATTTTCTTTTCAAATCCGACCATTTTACCTATATTTAACATCTTATTAAAACTTGTATTTAAAAATTAAAAACCAAACAACAATCCCGTTCTGATTCCTAACGAATAGGGGTGTTTTGTTGTTACAACATTTCTTTCGTAAGCCGACTTCATATAAAATCTCATCGTAGGCTCAAGAGTAATACTAATGTGATTTCCCAGTTTATAACCAACTCCGGCTGAAAACACAAACGACCAGTTTGTATTTATGCGCGCCGGTAATTCATTCTCATAATTTAATACCCTGTTATTGCCACTGTCAAAATTAACAGATGGCTGTCCTTCATTTATCAGGATAGCTACTGAAGGACCGCCCTTTACAAACCATGATATCCTTTTATAATCTTCTCCATATCCAAAGAGTAATGGTATCTGTAGATATGTGTATTTATTTTTTGTCGGAGTGAGAGTAACACGCGATATCGAATCGTAAACTTCAACCGTTTGAGTATGATATACAGGAACCACACCGCTGGCTGTCGTGTCAAAAGTTACATTGTAAACATCCTCGTAAGTACCCAGAAATTTCTGATAATCAACTTTGTAATTGCCGTCATCGCTTGCAAACTGAACACCCACTCCGCTCTGGAGTAAATAACCCGAAAACTTGTAAATAACACTTCCGTCAACTGAATAACTCTGATTTGTTAAATTATTGTCGGATGGGAAGAAAGTAATCTCCGGAGTAAATGTTAATCCCAACAGGATGTTTCCCTTTTTCCCGTAATCACTTTTGAATTCAGGAGTGTTAGGTTCTGAAGGAGTTATTTCATTTTCAATATTGCCATCCGACTGATTCTCATTAAATTCTGAAGATTTCACATTTGATTCATAAGCTCCTGGTAAAGATGTAACATGCATCTGCTCTGTTCCATCAGCCATTGCAAGAAGATTATCTTCATTTTCCGATTCTGTATCGGTATCAATAATAAAGGAAGAAGCAGTTGCGTTTAAATCATTTGAAGAAGAATTATTTGCAATTAAATTATTCTTGATATCTGAAGTTTCATTTTCTATTTCAGAAATATCTGATGAAGTAATATTACTGCTGGTTTCAACAGTTTGTGTTAGCACTTCTTCTGAATACTCTAAAACCTCATTTGCAAATTCAACAGTAGCAACATTTTTATTGTCTGAAACACCGGCTACCGGTTCCTGAGCCTGTAAGGTTGTTCCTTCAATTGATGAATTTAGTGCAACAGTATCAGTGTTAACATCGGCAGTTTTTGAAAAATCCATAAAGGAGAACAGGCCGGCCAATATCAATATGGATGACAATCCGATTATTCCACCGTAACGAAAACGGTAAAACGGATTGTTCCTGCCAGAACCCGGGATGGAATGTTTTACATTCTCCCAAACGTGCTCCGGTGGGTCAAGTTCAAAATCCTTGAACTCGCTCCTGAACAGATCATCAATATTTTTATATCCCTGGTTCATTAATATACAGTTGTATTTAATTCGTTAACTTTTGCCTGCAAGCTTTGTCTTGCTCTTGATAATTGTGATTTTGATGTATTTTCCGAAATATTGAGAATTTCTGCTATTTCCTTATGTGTATATCCTTCAATGACATTCAGGTTGAAAACCATTCGATAACCAACAGGTAATTCATGAATTAGATTAATCAAGTCATTTACCGAAATAGTATCAAGAATCCGATTGTCAGTACTGTGCATTGTATCAGCTTTTTCTATTTCGAGATCATTCTGATACTTCAGATTTCTTTTGTAATAGTTGATTGCAGTGTTTACTATAGTTCGACGGACCCAACCTTCGAGAGCGCCATCTCCTCTGTAACTTTTCAGATTAAAGAAAACTTTTATGAAACCTTCCTGAAGTATATCATCGGCCTCCATTTTGTTTTTGGCAAAACGAAAACAAACCCCATACATTTTTGGAGCAAAAAGTTTATAGAATTTCGCCTGTGCTTTAGGCTCATTCTTTAAACACCTTCCGATGAGATCAGCTTCTGAGTACATTTATAATGGCAGGATGCTTAAAAAAGCACTATTGCCCAACACCTCCTAATAATTTGTAAAATACTACCAATTAACCTGTTAAATCGTAGAGCGCCCAAAAGTAATAAATCTTTTCTAATTAGCAAAATTCATCACAATTATTTTCAAAGAACAAAAATGCCCGAAGACAAAAATTTCCGGCCAAATATGT
>JAOZLR010000169.1:1308-5935 GCA_029934735.1 Bacteroidales bacterium | reverse complement strand
CTGTCATAATTTATTTCCTTATTTGATTAATTCTTTATTCATCTCCCATTGGACTCAGTGTCTGTTTTTAAATTTGCACATAACTACCGGCTAACCACCAGTATCATTTTTGTATAACCACCACTCCATGCCTCCCGATTGCTAAATTACAATTTTTTTCTATAAATCTATGTGCTTCCCCCTGTAATTTAGACAGAGTAGGTTCAAGTTACAAATAGTCTTCTTCAGATACATTTTTCGATTCCGTTCAAAATGACAATAAAGTAAGCCCGGACTATCATAAATTGCTTCGCTGCGTTTCATATCTAACGGATTCATCCTTCCTGCGCACGTGAGGCAGTTTACCTATTCAGGCCACATGTTTCACCTAAGGCTACTCATTTTAATCTGCTTAGTGGTTTCCGGGTAAAACTTTTGTCCTCCGCTATTTATTACTTTCGATAATCTCTCTCTGCACCACAGGATTAGCATACATCTCAATAAACAGCTCAGTCAATTCCTCCGGTTCCTTGCCCAGAGTGTCAATAATACGTTTTAATCTATCATCAAAATGCTCTTTGGTCTGTGCAGTATATCTATCGGAGTATTTGTCGGTATTATTCTTCAGATCATAGGCCAGATAATTGCTGGGCCAAAGCTTATAAAGGCTATAGACCTGCTCATCAATATAATGTACAATATAATTATAAATAGCACTCTTAACCATTCCCTCATCAATATTATGAAGTATAGAATTAACAGGCTTTGCAACTGAAATATGAATATGTCCTTTATAATTTACAATTCCATTGATTACACTCTTAAAGTCCTCATTTTTATCCTTCACATATCCATCTCTTCTGGAATAGTAGTTTTCCTTTATCTTAAGTACATCGCAAGGCTCCCACTCATAAGAAATACAGACAGGAATAATATTAACATCACGAATAGCCTGAATCACATCTTTTGGACCAGTGGATGTCAGCATTTTTAATATTCCGGTTTCTGTTTTATCCAGTCCATCTTTGGTGCGACCTTTTCGTTGGGCAATCCAAACAGATGTTTTTTTATCAAGTATATTATGCCTGATATAAGCGGATAAAATTCTTGAGTTTGCAAGCAATTCACGCGGTGTTCCCTCCCTGACAACAGTTAATATTCTGTTTACCTTGCTCAAGTCAATCACAAAATCCGAGACCATCAGATTACTTCCTGAAGCAATTTCTGAAGTTTCCAGCCTCAACTCGTACAAAACAGCCTGTAGAAGTGCTGAGTCTAAAAGAATATCACGATGATTTGAAATAAAAACACCGGGATTCCCATTTTCGATATTTTCAAATCCTTCAAAGGTAAGGCCATCAGATGTTTTTGCCAAAATAGCTTTCATGGCAGGAAGCATAAACATCTTTTGAAAATCAACTGATGTTCTGATTCTTGACACATCTTCCAGAATTTCCTGATGTTTTTCAGCAGGAAACAGGTAATCTAAAGCTATGTGGAACTGAGGATGGTTTACAATTCTTTTTATTGCATCGGGAACCTCTGAATCATAATAGGGTCTTATATCATCAAATTCTTTCTTCATAATCATAATATTGGTAACAATATTTGCAACTTCATATCGCAATATTAATAATTATTACTCAAATGACAGTAATAAAATCCAATAAATTGACAAAATTGAATTTTAAAACCCCTCCATCGACTTTTCAAGTTCACGTGCCTGTTCAAGGAATGTATCCACATCCATCTCCTTAAAAAAAAGAAGTCCATGCGCAGCTCTGATACGAGGCAAATCATTCTCATAGAAAAATGTCTTACCAAGAAGTAACTGAACATGCTTCATTTGCTGAATCCAAATCTCGCGAGCCAGAGTACTGAATTTCCCATCGAGCATATAACTTGGAAAAGGAGCATCCACCTGGCTTAGATAACAATCGGAAAAAGCCTCTTCAAGAATTGCCAGAGAATTTAGCGACACCGGAACAATGACATCAGCATCAGCAGGATGAAAACGATACCAAACATTCCGGTATCCAAGAATCCTCAAATTACTTACATCCGTTTCCTCCTTCCAAAGCCTCACTGCCTCAGCAATGGCCTCCAAGACCTTATAATGAGTATCGGGACCACTCCCCTCAGGATCAAGGGCCAGGCTAATAACAGTCGGCTTTATTTCACGAAGCATATTAAGGATTGGGAGCACATCTCTCAATTTTTCCGGCTGCTCAGTAAAGATATCACCGGTATAAAATCCAAGCCTTAAATGATGGACATTCTTAACCTGCACACCAAAATGTGCCCAGACAAGCTCTTCCTCAAATTCACGCAGCATCCCCTTTAGCTGTTGAATATCCGGCGGATTTTTTTCACCATCATAGGAATTCTCCAGAACCAAAATATCTTTCTCAACCTGAGTTTTCAGATCATCAATACTTTTCAGCTTATAAATTTCAACCATCGACCTGACCAGACGGTGGCTTAACCCTCTCCTCCTTTGAACTGACTCACCGGAAGCAACCTTGCCGAGATAATGGTTAACATCTTTATCCCATTTAATTTTATATCCATTCACAAAAAAATCGGGATAATGAACCATCTGGATCTTATCTTCAGCAAGAAACCTTAAAACATCCTGAAGAGCATGAATGATAAATTTATTAGTAACGGCTGTGAATCCGGATGTCAGTATTGTAAAATCAAATTTATTTGACGGCTGACGTAACTGATGTGAAATATGTGGTAAAAGACCAAGCATAATATCATCATGGTGCGGCCCCGTATGGTAATATTTCTGATTTTTCTCCTGAAACATCCCCTTGGTCAGCTTTTGCTTAACAGAATCGATAATTTCATTAACAGTGTTTTCGTTCAGGCCTGGGATCAGACGGCAATACTCATCATTTTCCAAGTCATCAATGGTAAGATGATGCCCATACTTATCAAGTTTTTTAACAAGGTCAAGGATAGCTCTCTCTGTTTTTTTCATTGTCCAGACACCTCTTTTATAATAGTCATCAACAAAATCCTTTAGCGTCACAGCAGCACCATTTGTAAGGTAAAAGCGTCCGTTTTTAAGCTTTTGTAAAACGGTTGCCGGAAAAAGATTTGACGGTGGATTTTCAATTGCACACTTAACAACGTCTGCTTTTGCCTCTCCCGCAGCAAAGATAATGGCAGTAGCATCGGGATTATAAGTTATTGTATCCAGACCAATGGTAATAACAAGCCTGTTTCTGGAAACCTCAATTCCTCCAAGGTCGCCTGCTGACACAGCCTGAGTCTCAAAATTGGTCTCCATCAGACGGGTGGTTGAAAAATGGTCGGAGCCCTTAATATTAAATGCAATATGTCCGTCAGGTCCAATACCACCAAGGAAAAAACCAATCCCACCTTTTGCCCTGATCTTTTGTTCATATCCGGCACACCATTCATCTACCATCATAATTGAGTCCTTTTGAATTTGCTCAATATTGCTTTTAGCTTCTCTGTAACGAAGTGTCAGGTCAACTTTATTGTCGGGAAAAACTTCTTTGTATGTGCGGCCACCGGAAAGAGGTATTCCATCGGCATTTATCAATAATGCATTGTCAGGATTCATTCCAAATCCTTTCAGATAAAACTCCTTTACGTAATAATTAAAACTATTATGCTGTGCCAGGTCTATCGGATAAAACTCATCTATCTGGACAAAATGCAATCTGCTTAGATCAGGTTTATACTTACTGGAAAGCTCGTGCTTTTCTCTAATTTTCAACCCTTTATCATTATCCCAGTTTTCGAGCATAAACTTAGTCCACTTGATAAAGTACTCAGGTGTTTTGCCTGTCGGAAGACTAATAACCCCTTCTGGATTATCAACTACCCATTCGAGGAATCTCAAAGCTGTTATTAATCCTAAATCAGGGAATGTATCAACTGTGATATACGGGATTCTGTTTCTGTTTGAAATTTTCCGTCTGCCGGAGAATGATTGTTCAACTTTTGATAGCTTCTTCATCTGTAATATATGGTTTTTTAATTCCTGGCATTAATATACTGTCAACAAACAACATTGAAACAAGGTGAGCCTCGTCTTTATATTTTTGCTACTGTTTTGCAAGCATACTTACTTTGAGCAATAGCGTTTAATCACCCTATAGGCATCAGTCGCACCCAATTCTCCGGCAGCACTCAGATCATTACAAGCCCTATTATTCATTTTCAGGAAAAGCAAAATTAATCCTCTGTTATAATAAGCCTCTGCAAACTTTTCGTCATATTTTATTGCTTTTGAAAAATCGCTAACTGCTCCCCAATAATCGCCTTCCATACTCTTCACATATCCCTTGTTATAATATGTAAAGTAAAATTCGGGATCAAGAATCTCAACTCTGTTAAAATCATTAATAACCTTTTTATACTCTTGCTTAATGTAAGTAGTGTCGCGTTTTATCGTTGGTTTTTTATTGCCAACCGGATTGAATGGATGTTTGTAATCATAGTACGACTTGATCAGCTCTATCAGCTTATATCTTGTGTTAGCACGGCAGAAATAGGCCATTGCATAATCGGGATCAAACATAATAGCTTTATCAAAATCGTTAACAGCTTTTTCAAAATCCTTACTACAGGCAAGCATAAGCCCTCTGTTATAATAATTAACCGG
>JAOZLR010000169.1:0-1208 GCA_029934735.1 Bacteroidales bacterium | reverse complement strand
TGCTTCTTCACCCTGCTTCTCTCAAAATATGCATCTGCAAAATCGGGATAAATCTCAATAGCTTTATCAAAATCCTTCAGAGCACCCTGCAAATCGCCAACCGACTGCTTCAACTGCCCCCTGAAAAGATAGACAGCAATATTGTCAGAATTTAATGCAATGACATTGTCCAGATCATCAATGGCAGCATCCAGATTACTTGTTTTAATTTTCAAAATAGCACGATTATAATAAGCCATCGAGTTGTATGGCGACAATTCAATGACCTTGTTAAGATCGCTTAATGCACCCGATGTATCAGATGTTTCCATCCTGGCAAGAGCACGGTTAAAAATCGCGTAGGAGTCAACCGAATCAATTGCCAGGGCAATATTAAACTCAACTATAGCTGAATCGGCTTTTTTCATTGTCATCAGTGTGACTCCCTTTTGAACATAAGAATATGAGTCTTCGGGATCATACTTTATGGCTCTATCAAAATCAGCAAGGGCATCCTCATACTCCTCAGCACCGGCTTTAGCCATTCCTCTCAGGATATATACCCCTGAATTTTTATATTTCAGCTTTATTGCTTTATCACAATCGGCTTTTGATTTTTTAAACTGTTTCAGAAAAAGGTTAGTCCTGGCTCTGTTGACATAGATAGTTGCATTTTTAGGATCGCGGTCAATGGCAAGGTCAAAATCCTCAAGAGCACCTCCAAAGTTATATTGCTGACTACGCACAACAGCCCTATAATGATAACTTTCCGCATAATAGGGATCACGGTCAATGGCATCGGTAAAATCTTTTTCGGCACCTGTATAGTCGCCAAGACTGTATTTTGAAATACCCCGAAGAAAATAACCTTCGTAGGAGGCAGAATTTATCTGAATTGCTTTATTAAAATAATCTACGGCTTTAAGGAAATGATTCTCTGAAAGTTCTGTTTTCCCAAGTTGCAAATAATTGGCAATATGCTGGCTCCTGGCATCAGGAAAAACCAAAAACAGTAAACCGAAAAAAAACAAATATCTGATCAAATACCTGAACCTCATTGAAAATCTTTAATACCCGATAATATACTTTGCAAACCTAATTAATATTTTTGGTCTTTGAAAGCAACTACAGGAAATTTATAGTAATTTAACTTTCAATTTCTATTACAGTAATTTCCGGCTTCATTCCAACTCTTCCGGGATAGCCCACAACACCAAGGCCTCTGTTTA
>JAOZLR010000168.1:3591-6009 GCA_029934735.1 Bacteroidales bacterium | reverse complement strand
TTTAATCTTTTACTGTAAATAGAGCGGTCTAACTTACCGTTATTCATCGTGTTGGTATAAAATGGAATCCACGGTTTTAGTCTTGCCTGGTGTGCCATCATCTCACGGATAACTATGTTCTCTTTATTGGTATTTTTAAGATAAGGAAGGTATCTCACAAGGTGCTGGTCAATATCAATTTTCTTTTCATCACTGAGCTTCATAACCGAAACGGTTGTAGCCGCAATCTTGGTAACCGAAGCAAGATCATAAATATCGCTGTTCTTTACAAAATTACCTTTATGATAGGTATGGTACCCGAATGACTTGTTATAAATAACCATTCCGTCTTTGGCAATAAGTATCTGACAGCCTGGAATAGCTCTTTTTTTGATATTGTAAAGCACAAGAGTGTCAATTGCTTTTAATCCTATTTCATCAATGCCTGCCTCTTCGGGAATAGTATATTGCAATCTTCCTATCTCTTTTGTTTCAATTCCAAAGCCTGCCTGAAATTTCTCTCCGGCAGAAACAGGCAGATGGCCTTTGGCTCCGACAGCACCCATAATTATCTGGGCAGCAATATTTTCTGATATGTCCGCATCCTGATATGCAATTATTATAGATTCAAATTTTTCGGGCTGTTCTATTAGTTTTAAAGCATAGGGGCTTGCAAACATTGTGAGTATCACGTTTGTGCTATCAGCCAGCCTGCTTACAAATTCCAGACTTTTTTTACTTATTCCAAAGTTTCTGTTGGGAAAAATTGAAGTATTCTGAATTCCCACAATTACAAGATTGTATTTTGATAACTTCTTAATCAGGCTTTCAGCTTTTATGTCTGGAAAATTCTTCAAAATGTTATAGTGGTCAAATGCTGCATAATTTTCAAGCATCAACTGGAAATCATTCAGCTCAGGATTACCAATCGAAAGAGTGGCCATTTGCAATGTATCCAGCTTCATTAAAGGGATTAGGTCATTTTGGTTTCGTACAACTGTTATTGCTGACTTGAAGATATTTCTTGTAATTATCTCATTATTAGGGCTATTAATAATTTGATATATTGTATCTGTTTTAATTGGGTTAAAGCTGTTTAGCCCTGCTTTGTATTTCCATTCCAGGATTTTTTTGCATTTTATGTCGATTAATTCTTCAGTTACAGCTCCATTGTCAACAGCCTGCTTTATTTTTTTTACGGCTGCATCCACATCCTGGGGCAGTAATAAGATGTCATTTCCGGCAAGGAGTGCTTTCAACTCTATTTCACCTGGCTTGTAATAATTTGCAACACCTTTCATATCAAGGGCATCTGTAACAATTAATCCTTCAAATCCATCTTTTTCTCTCAGGATATCAGTAACTACATTTTTTGAAAGCGTTGTAGGAGTATTTTTAGTGCTGTCGAGCGAGGGGACAAAAAGGTGTGCAATCATCACGGCATTAAGCCCTGTTTGTATAAGTTCTCTGAATGGATAGAGCTCAAGTGAGTCAAGCGATTCCCTTGATTTATTGATGACAGGAAGAGTTTTGTGCGAATCGGAACCGGTATCACCATGACCCGGAAAATGTTTTGCAGTTGCAATAATTCCGTTATCCTGAATCCCTCTCATATAGGCAATTCCCTTTGCCGCAACATTTTCCTTATCTTCACCAAATGAGCGGCTGTTGATAACAGGATTATCGGGGTTGTTATTGATGTCAACAACAGGAGCAAAATTAATGTTTACACCAATTGCTTTTAGCTGATGAGCTATTTCGGCTCCGGTCTGATAAACAGGTTCGTTATAATCCATAGCACCCATAGTCATTTGGTAAGGAAAGGAAAACGAACTGTCTAACCTCATTCCAAGGCCCCATTCGGCATCAAGAGCAATAAAAAGAGGTGTCTTTGCAAGTTTTTGATATCTGTTTGTGAGATTTGCCTGCCTGACCGGTCCTCCCTGAAAGAAACAAAGTCCACCGATGTTATATTTAGTGATCAGGCCGGATATCTCTTTGTAATGAGTTTCGCTTTTATTTGAATATGCTCTGACCATTAGCAGTTGTGCAATCTTTTCTTCTGTTGTAAGTGACTGTAAAACAGAATCTACCCAGAATGTGCCATTTGATTTGATTATAGTATCAGACTGAGCCCGACCTTTTCCTGAAAAAGAGAAGATTAAAAAGAGAAGTAAAAATATTGCACTGTATTTTATTTTCATTCGGTGCTGTAAATTAATAAATCACAAAAATAGTTATTGCAGATAATTCAACATTGCTAAAGTATTCCTTTTTCTAACAATCAGTTGTTCATATTATTTTTTATATCATCGTTTATGTTTTATAAAAAAGAAATATCTTTGAGCATTAATATAAAATAGATTGGTTAGGTGAACGTTAATCAGTTGTATTTGTTACAGATAACCCGTATTAAATTATATATTTTGAATAAAAAAC
>JAOZLR010000168.1:0-3491 GCA_029934735.1 Bacteroidales bacterium | reverse complement strand
TATGCTCTTGAACAGGCAGGATCGGATTTCCCTCCCTGCGAGAATTGTCGTAACATTATAATCCTTATTACAGATGGCCTTGAGGAATGTAATGGCGACCCTTGTGCTGTTTCACACGAACTACAGAAAAAAGGTGTTGTGCTGAAACCGTTTATCATTGGAATAGGGAGGAATTTTGCCGATGCTTTCGATTGTGTCGGGACATATTACGATGCTGCCAATGAGGAGGATTTTAGCAAAGCTCTTAATGTTGTTATTTCACAAGCCCTGAATTCCACAACAGCGCAGGTGAACCTGCTTGATCAGTATGGAAAATCGACAGAGACCAATGTGACAATGACTTTTTACGATAATTTCTCCGGCCTTATAAAATATAATTTTGTACATACAATGAATTATAAAGGAATGCCGGATACTCTTGTGATAGATCCATTGCTTGCTTATGATGTTGTGATTCAGACTATACCACCTAAAAAACTTGATAGCGTTACTCTGACTCCGGGAAAGCACACAATTATTGCGCTTGAGACACCTCAGGGTACCCTTGAACTAAAAATAAACAGCAGGGATAAATCGGTGCGTGACCTGAAATGTATTGTTAGGCAGAATGGGAGTATGCAGACCCTGAATGTTCAGTATTTCGGAACATCAGAAAAGTATATCACCAGCCTTTATGATCTGGAGGTTCTTACTCTTCCTCGTATCTATATTGATGATGTTGAGATAAAGCAAAGCCATACAACTACAATTGAAATCCCGCTTCCCGGAATAGCCATTATCAACAAAAAGACAAGCGGTTATGGTGGAATTTACTTAGAAAAGGAGAATAAACTGGAATGGGTCTATAATTTCAGGGATAATGCCTCACAACGTGAAACAATTGTTTTGCAGCCTGGAACATACAAAGTGGTGTTCCGTTCAAAATATGCGAAACGGACTTTCAGCACCATTGAACGGACATTTATAGTTGAATCGGGGAAATCTGTTAATGTGAATTTGTACAGGTAAGGTTGGATGTCATTGTTTTGCTTGAGAGAGATGAAATAATAAATGAGGGTTTGTTCAAAAAGCTTATCCTATTGTCATTATTCCGGCTCCTGTATTTCCATCCCGAAGTTAAAAAACCAAAAGTCATCTTTATCATTATTATCAATCTCTGAGTCCAGATTAAAATCTGCCGGCCAATATCCATTTTCCCCGGCTTTGAGTTTCCACTTAGAGTAAATGTCAACAGAGTCAATTATCCCATTTGCATTGGCATCACCCGCAGCCATCCCCCATTTTTGTTGTGATAACTGCTTGTATCCTGCTACTCCTCCGTAAACTCTATCAGCACCTGTAGTGAAATCATAGGAATAGATACCTCCGGTCTCAGTTAATGGTGATGATGAAATGATTGAAAGGTGGTTTCTGTGATGAATAACAACAAACAGGTTGTTTGTAATTGATTGTGCCGCAATGCAGTATGATGCGTTGCTGTGTAAATCAACAATTCGTCCGTCGTTCAGTAAAAATGCTGCTCTCCTTGCGATTATCGTTTCTTCTGATGCAACTGAAATTTCTGTGGTATCGCGAAGTTCAATAAGAACCCAATCGGTTATATTTGTATCTGGAATAGCAGAAACTTTTTCACTACCGTAATAGTTCCAAGGATGTCTGTTAAAGGGTTGGGAAAGAGGCAGAAAGGCAAGATTCAAAATTGTGCTCATCTCATTTTCGGTAAAAGCCCCCTCCAGATAAACTTTCAGGCCAAGACTAATTTTATCAAATTCAGAAGTAAAAGAAACTTCCCAGCCTGGCCGGTTTGTTGAGAAGTCACTGTTAAAGTGTAGAAGAATTTTTCCTGAGTTAGCTGTAAGGTCGGGTGGGAGAGAGGTGCTTGAGAAAACACCGAGGAGATTATCAGGGGAAATATTGTCACCATCATAAACCCCAAGGTAATCACAACTGAATTCTGTATTAAAACTATTGAACGAAACAGTAACCGAAGATGCTCTGGGTGGAGCTATCAACCAGTATGCATCCGTGTGACTTGAATAATAAGCGGTTCCGCTGCCATCATCAAAAGTCCCTGTGGAATCTGTTATTACCTGCAATCCTGAAACAACTCCGGGAATAAATGCAGAATATCCAACCTCAAAACCACTGCTTTGAATGGAATCATCTGTTGTGAATTCAATCATCATCTTTCCTGAAGAAGAGATTAAATAAGGTGGAAGATTATCACCACAATATTCACCAATTACAGGAGCTGTCGTTGTATCTCCATCATAAATTGTTAAATAATCATAACCCGACTGAATGTTTAGTTTTGAGAAAAACAGAGCTATAGAATCGGCTCCTGGTGGCTCAATTAAATATTGTGTTGTCAGGCTGCTTTGATAATCGTCGGTTCCGCTACCATCATCAAATCTGTTAAATCTGGCAACAAAATCCGAAGAGATATTTAACACTTCAGTTATTGGCTCAATACCGATGATTGCCTCCTGAACCGCTGGGAGTTCTGATAGTTTCTTATTGTAACCTGTTCCGTATCCCCAGTTGAAATGGAAATAATCGTTATCAGAATAACCATCGAGCACAATAAAATGGCCGCCGGTTCCTGAAGAAATACAATAAAATACAGGCCTCTCCTCGTCAAGCTCTTTCCTTAGCATACTTTTCCAGGCCGAGTCAGAAAAATGAGATTTATTAAGCAGTTGGGCTTTAGATGAATATCTGAAATAATCGTAAAAAGCATTCCTTAGACTTGTGGTTCCGGAATAGGAAGATCCGGCGGCATAATCCATTTCAACAGATACTCCGCAATGGAACATCAATTGTGCAACAGCTGCAACCTCTTCCTGGCTGCTTGATGAATTAAGAATATCAGGCATATTTGGCCAGTCATAATAGGTATTTTCAAAATTAGCTGTTATCGTACCATAATCAGGATCAATATATGAATGAACTCCTATTCCGTTAACCGGATAATTGTGATATTTTAGTATCTGGGCCATAGCCGTTGCTCCACAACCTGTGAGCGCATGGCTGCAACTACCATTTACATCATCCGGACAAGAATCATTATAATAACAGGCTTGTGCCCAGCCGGTTGTTAGTAAAGGTGAAACTGATTTTGATGATTGGGGAAAACCCGCTTCAATAAAAATAAAAGAGATAAATGGTAGAATAAGGAGTAGCTTGTATAGTTTCGGGAATGACATAATCGTTTTGTTTTGAGTGTAAAAATACGAAAATAGCGAATACAAAAACATAAATATTCAATTTGGTGACAACACCAAATTGATGCAAGGTCGAAATGAAATTATAATAGTTTAATGAATCAAATTTGCAAAACCTCTTTACCGAGCGTGGATGCTCTGTTCATAGTGGTTAAAGCCCCGCTCTCAAAGCAATAATAAAGTTTCTTCCAGGTGAGACAATTCCTGATGAGTAGGGGCGGTAGCGGTGATCCAGTATGTTTTCGATTCCAAAGTTAACCTGCAAAT
>JAOZLR010000167.1 GCA_029934735.1 Bacteroidales bacterium | reverse complement strand
ATTTCGTGTCATAATTTCATTTTTAAACTTTTGCAAAGATAAGTAATTCAATTATTTATTGTATAAATAATAAATTATTTTAGAATAAAGTAATAAAGTAAAAACAACTCTCATCATACAAAAAAATATTTTTTTTAAAAAAATAGGTTTTATGAAAAGTATTTGTACATTTGTACAACCAAAATCTTAAAGTTTGGTTCTTTTTATAGCTTTAATAAATTCGGTTCTTCTTAAAATATATCGTTATGAAAAAATTTATTACTTCAATCCTGATTATCCTGTTTTTCACAGCAACTCCGTTTGTTTCAAATGTCTTTGCTGATGTCCCTCCTGATCCTGGTAGTGGAGGCCCCGGAGGCGGTGATCTTCCGGTTGGTGGTGGAGCTCCTATTGGAGGTGGACTAATTGTAATGTTGATAATGGGTGCGGCTTATGGAGCCAAAAAGACATTTTTCCTTAATAAGGAGGAATAATTAATTATCAGATGTATTTATTAATAGCTTTACATTTCTTTGGGAGGTGTAAAGCTTTTTTATTGAAATATGGCAGCAAAAAAAGTTTATGTAGTCTGGAAAGGAAATAATCCGGGGATTTATAAAACATGGGATGAGTGTAAAAAACAAATTGAAGGATATTCAAATCCGGTATTCAAATCATTTAAAGACAAAGAGCTTGCCGAAAGAGCCTTTAATGAAGGAAGTGAAAATTATATCGGTATGGATGAGCGTATTCTTAACTTCACTGATGAACAGCGAAAACTTGTTGGAAATCCAATTGCAAACAGCTTTTCTGTAGATGCTGCCTGTGCCGGAAATCCTGGAATTCTGGAATACAGAGGAGTATATACTAGTTCAGGAAGAGAGATTTTCAGACAAGGCCCTTTTCCTGAAGGAACAGTAAATATTGGTGAATTCCTTGCACTTGTTCATGGAATCGCAATGCTCAAACAAAAAAACAGCACAATTCCTGTTTACTCTGATTCCCGGACTGCCATAAGCTGGGTCAAAAGAAAAAAAATTAACACAAAGCTTAAACGACGCCCGAAAAATGAAAAACTATTCCAGTTAGTTGACAGAGCATTGATATGGTTGAAAAATAACGAATTTTCAAATATAATTCTGAAGTGGGAAACAAAATATTGGGGTGAAATTCCTGCTGACTTCGGGAGAAAGTAATAGCTCAGATGCAAGAGCCAAGATTCCAAGAACAAAGAGATAAGATTACAAGATGCAAGATTGTAGAGACAGGTTTACTCTTGGCACTAACATTTAAAACCTTGATTCTTATTTCCAGAAAATAAATACTTTTGCACCCCATTATACTAAATAAACTATGAATAAACTATTTTGCACTTTCATTATTCCCATTCAATTAATTGTCTGGCCTTTATTATTATTCGGGCAAATCCCACCCGGATATTATGACAACGCAGCAGGTTTGAGTGGTACACCCCTGCAATCTGCTTTGCATAATATTATTGACAATCATACTGTACGGTCGTATAATCAATTATGGACTGATTTGCAGGTAACAGATGACAAACCAAACGGAAAAGTCTGGGATATTTATTCCGATATTCCGGGAGGGACACCACCATATGAATACTCTTTTGGAAGTGACCAATGTGGTACATATTCGCAAGAGGGAGATTGCTACAACAGGGAACATACATTCCCCAAAAGTTGGTTTGGAGGTGAAGTTTCTCCAATGTATTCCGACCTTTTTCAGGTTATGCCTGCCGACGGTTATGTAAACAGCCAAAGAAGTAACTATCCCTATGGAGAAGTTGGCTCATACACTTGGATTTCACAAAACGGAAGTAAATTAGGAAGTTGTATTTATCCTGGATATAGTAGTACCGTTTTCGAACCCATTGATGAATATAAAGGAGATGTAGCCCGAAACTATTTTTATATGGCTACACGCTATTACGGAGAAGACGGAAGTTGGCCTGGAAGCGGTATGGTTGATGGAAGTCAGCTTAAAGAATGGGCAAAAAACATGCTGCTGGAATGGAGCAATGGCGATCAGGTAAGTCAAAAGGAGACTGATAGAAATAACGCAATCTATAACCTGCAGAATAACCGCAATCCCTTTATTGATCATCCTGAATACATTGAGCTGATTTGGGGAGATGGACTTGCTGATGAACCTGCATATCAAGCAGATAATTTTGCAGCACAAAACATTACACTTACATGGACGGATGCGACAGGCACTTACCTGCCCGACAGTTATCTCATCCGTATGAGTGACACCGGCTTTGATGCAATCGCAATTCCTGTTGACGGGACTTCCGTTAGCGATGACTTCTGGAACATAAATGTAAATTATGGAGAGGAGAATTGTATGTTTAAAAATCTTGACCCAAATACAGAATACTATTTTAAGATATTCGGCTATTCCGGATCAGAGACATACATTGACTATAAAACAGATGGAAATATATTGCAAGTGAGCATTACAACAAGTAATTAATATAAACAACTAACAGTAAAACACACGAACCACCTATGAAAATTCTTAAGGTTCTTATTATAACTCTTATAACAACTTTCACTTTAACAGGAGTGAGTCAGGAAACGATATTCAGCAATGGATGTTCAACACTTCCGTCAGGTTGGATAAACGAGGGTGTGCAAAACTCAGGATATTATCTATTGACTGATGGTGAATATGTTGTCAGTCCCGAATATGATCTATCAGGATACACAAGCTTACAGCTTATTTCCAATTTAAGATCTTACGGGTCGGGGACAGCACCGGAATGTACTATTCAGATTTCGACCGACGGAGGTTCAACCTGGACAGGCGGCTCAATTTCTTATCAGGATATTCCCAATGTCTATACTGATTTTACCTGGGATATTGGAACCGTTGCAAGTTCAAATGCAAAATTCAGATGGTTCAAAACAGACGGAACAAGAGATTTAAGAATTAATGACCTTATTCTTACAGGTACTTTTACCGGACCTGTACTAATTGATCCTTCAGCTTTTACAGCAACGCCTGTTTCCAACTCGGAGATTGACATCTCCTGGAATAAAAACGGAGACAATGATAATGTGATGATTGCCTGGACAAGCAATGGCAACTTCGGTATTCCGATTGATGGAACAACCTACAATGCAGGAAATACAATTCCGGGAGGAGGAACTGTTATCTACAACGGTAATGGAACATCGTTTAACCACACAATTCTAAATCCACTGACACACTATTATTATAAGGCCTGGTCGGTGAATGGAAGTCTTGCATATTCATCAGGAGTAACCGATGATGCGATAACTTTTGCTCACGAACCGAGCAACCATCCCACAAATCTTGTTGCATCAACAAATACGGAAAGCGAAATAATAGTCTCCTGGACAGATGCACTCTCAACCGAACATTACCTTTTAAAAGGCAGTAGCACAGGATATACCTCCGTTGCAAACCCTGTTGACGGAAATCCCGAAAACAATTCCCTGCTTGTTCAGAATGTTGATCAGGGAATTGAAACTCACACATTTATAAATCTTAACTCAGGGATAAGATGTTACTTTAAAATATTCTCATACAACGGAACCGGAAACCTAATTAATTATAAAACCGACAATATCCCTATGGCGGATGCCGAAACAATGGCTGGATACACACCGACAATTTTCTTTTCGGAATATGTGGAGGGAAGTAGCTATAATAAAGCTATTGAAATCTATAATGGTGAAGACCAACCAATTGACCTTGCCAATATTAACGTAAAATTATATACAAACGGTGCAACCACTCCATCCGAAATTTGGACTGGAACCGGCTCATTAGAAAGTAAGGAAACATTTATCATATATAATTCATCGGCAGATGGCATTATCATAAATAAAGGACAGGAGAGTTCGGCTGTAACATATTTCAATGGTAATGATGCGCTTGAATTGGTCTATAACTCGGTAGTTATTGATAAAATCGGAGTTGTTGGGGAGAGTAGTGAATGGAGTGTGGCAGGCATAACAAATGCAACTCAAGACCATACACTTGTCAGAAAACTTTCGGTAACAACAGGAAATACCAACTGGACTTCATCATCCGGAACAGATGAAAATAATTCGGAATGGATAGTTTTCGGGCAGGATCATTTTTACAATCTTGGAGTTTTCGGGACTGGATGGAGCGGACTAACCGATGTAAGCTGGAGTGTTTCAGGAAACTGGGATGTAAGAGTACCATTATCAACAACAAACACTTTAATCAATGGCTTTGTTGCAACTATGCCGAACGTTAATAATGAATACAACTCCCCTGCGGAATGTTATAATATGATTATTGAATCCGGTGCTACTGTGAATATAAATCCGGGGAAAGCAATGACAGTTTACGGCGATATTTCCAACAACGGGTCTCTTATTCTAAAGTCAGATGCAACAGGGACAGGCTCGCTTATTGAAGCCTCAGGAGTTAATGCAGAAGTTGAACAATATATTGAGCAGGAAAAATGGCACTTCATTTCAACACCAATTAATGATGCGAACACAAGTCTATTTGGTGGGTTATATTTGAGGTTTTGGGATGAACCTGAAGAGGTTTGGAAATCAGTTTTAAGTGCTGATTCGACACTTGCAACCGATATGCAGGGATACGAAATTTGGTCGGACAACGCAACAACCGGAAATACAACAATTACATATTCGGGCTACCTTAATGCCGGAAATAAGACCATTAGTCTGACCAACACGCCGGGCACTCCAAATACGACTGACTACTCAGGGTTCAATCTTGTTGGAAACCCCTATCCTTCTGCAGTTAACTGGAACAATGATGATGGTAGCGGCTGGACAAGGACAAATATAAATATGACAGTTTGGGTGTGGAACCCCGATGCTGGTAATTATGGAAGCTATACAAAAGGTAATCCTGCCGGCACAAACAGTGTTGACAGCATATTACCGCCACAACAGGGATTCTTTATTAAATGTAATAACTCTTCGGGAGGCTCGCTATCTGTTGACAATACCGCGAGAGTTCACTCAGCCAAAAATATTCTAAAATCCGGTAAAGCCACAAATCAGTATCTCACTTTCAATGTTCAGGGTAATAACTATAGTGATGAAATCATTGTAAATATAAATGATAACGCATCGATAGATTACGACCCAACACTTGACGGAGTAAAACTTTTCGGCATTCAGGATGCTCCTCAACTTTATGTTGTAACGCCCGACAATTATGAATTATCGGTCACATCACTTCCATTGAGCAATAATCTGACAATTCCGGTTCATCTTGAAGCAGGTACAAACGGGATTTATGTTTTGACATGTGATAACATCTCCGGATTTGAAGATATCCCGATTTATCTTGAGGATTTGAAAGAGCATACCATAATAAATGTTATTTCGGGCTTTGCTTATGAATTTTTCACCTCCCCTGATGATGAGGCAGCAAGATTTCTTATCCATTTCTCAAATGAAAATGCTCCTGGTATTGAAGAAAACAATTCTGAATTAACAGGAGTAAGCGTTTATTCTTATGACAAAACTATTTACATAAATTCCAAAGAGAAGATAAGCGGACAGATAAGGGTTATTGATATGCTGGGAATAACGCTTCATAGCGAAAAGATTAATGAATCTGCATTCATAAAAATTAATATACAAGATAAAAAGGGGTATTATCTTGTACACTTGTTAACGGACAAAGGGATAATAACAGGAAAGGTCTTTATCAGGTAATTAACGCAAACCTTTCCATATCTGTTCCAATAAATATTTAGAAGAAAGTGCGGCGGAGTTTCCCCTTCAGGGGATTAAGGGGCGAGGTGGACAGAATGAAGAACCGCTATTCGGGGTTGTCTTACGCATTGGCTCCTGTTAACCTGCCCGAAAGCCTGGTCAGGTGGGAATCCCGAACAGCGATTGCAATTTAGCTTTTTTCAACCTGCCGGGTCGCAACCCACAGGCTTTCATCGACCCGACAGGTTTTGATGGACGTAGAAAGTTTTCAACAAAAAAGAAAATTGTACTATTATATAATATTCTTTACTATATTTGCTGTCCGATTTTTAACAGAC
>JAOZLR010000166.1 GCA_029934735.1 Bacteroidales bacterium | reverse complement strand
TTTCTTTTTTGTCATTTGAACCGAATCGGATGAATTGCAAAAATAGCGAAGATTACAATATCAGAAGTTCAAAATCGACATAAGGTTGTTTTCAATCGACGGAGATGGGAATCGAGACTTTAGATTTGATATGGATTAAAATACTATTAGTAAAACAGCTACAGCAAGCAGCCTATGTCAATGACAACAATTTGATCTTCTTTTCAATTATCTCCAAAGCTAACTCAATTGTATTTAGATGAGCCCTGAAATTCAATACAGCAAGGCGAATGAAAAAAGTATTTTTTATCCGGGTTGATGTTAAAAATATTCTACCATCTTTTTGAATTTCCTGAACTAATTTTTCATTGAACTTATCAGGGTCTCCATTTTTTGGGATATACCTGAAAATCATTATTGACAAATCGGGATACGGGCCAACTTCAATACCATCTATTTTTTGTATCTGCTCATAAAAATATCTTGTCAGTAAAATTTTTTCACTTAGTGATGCTTTAAATGGTACAAGTCCGAAAAGCTTCAGTGGCAGCCACATCCGTAATCCCCTGAAATGTTTGCTCAATTCGGGTGACATATCCGCCGGTGAATATTCTTCAATAAAATTATCTGCATCCTGCAAATAACTTGCATTGTAATGCTGTGAATTAAATAGCTTTTTCCCGTCTTTCACCAGAATTGCTCCCGAACCGGAAGGCAGGAACAAACCTTTATGTGGATCCATAATAAGTGAATCTGCTTTTTCAGTTCCTTTGATAACTTTTTTTCCCTCATCAACTAAAAGGAAAAAACCTCCATATGCTGCATCAATATGAAACCAAATATTATGCTTTTTAGCAATCTCTCCTATTTCCTCCAAAGGGTCAACAGCTCCAACATCAGTAGTTCCGGC
Organism: Bacteroidales bacterium; assembly: GCA_029934735.1. Classification (GTDB taxonomy): domain Bacteria; phylum Bacteroidota; class Bacteroidia; order Bacteroidales; family JAADJA01; genus JAADJA01. The sequence continues at coordinate 5,158 of JAOZLR010000166.1, read as the reverse complement.
AGTAGCATAAATAAAAAATGGGCGCAATCCGCTTTTTCTATCTGATTGTATCTGCTTGTCTAAAGCCTCAGCTTTCATTTTAAAATTAATGTCAACCTGTATTTTTCTGATTACAGCTTCACCCAAACCTGCAATTTTTAACGCCTTAAAAGCAGAGTGATGTGCCTGTTCAGTAAAATAAAACACGGTTTTTTCAAAATCTCTTGATTTGAGTTTTGCAGTATCTCTTGCAGTAACTATTCCAACAAGGTTAGCAATTGAGCCGCCCGAAGCCAGATTCCCTGCTGATGTTTCGGCAGGAAAGCCTATCATTTCGCACATCCAGCTTATCAGCATATTTTCCATCCTGACTGCTCCGGGTGAGGCATAAAACATCCCTGCATATTTATTGGTAATATCTGCAAGATAATCTCCAAGAGCCGAAGGAAAAATTCCTCCGCCGGGGACATAGCCCAGATGCCCTCCTGATGCCGGGTTTATCCCTGAAGTATCAACATGGTTTTTAATAATATCCAATATTTTATCAATACTGATTGGGACATCTGATATCGGTGAGTCGTAAATCCCCTTTCCGTTATCCTCTGTTGTTTGATAAGCTTTTAAGCTGTCAATATTTTCTAAAAAACTCCTGCTATAATTAATAACTTTATCAAGATACTCATCTCTTTCATCCGATGCCGGTTCAAGCTCTCTCGATTGTTGTTCTAACAATTTTATTTTTTCGATCATTGTAATAGTACTATTTTACCAAAATAAGCTTACTAACAACATTCTCGTTTTCAAGTGATAATGAGATATAATAGACGCCTGGGAGCAAATTACTTACGTCAATTGAACCGGAAAAATCCTGATTAAACTCTTTTTGAAATACGGGCACTCCTAATTGATTATAAATGATGACTTGTGATACTGATTGCAAGTCAGGTAGTTTAATACTTATTTTATCAGAAGCCGGATTCGGATATACATTCATTAAACTATGTGTAGGATTTTCATTAACCCCTGTTCCGGTTCCAACAGTAACCCAGTCTTCATATCGGTAATAATTTTGTTTGGTGACGGTCACTAAAATTTCATCCGGTGGATTTTGTGGAGGGATCTCAATAAACACAGGTGCACCTGTGCCTTCAGCTTTTCCAATCAGAACACCATTAACTGATAATGCAATCAAAGACCCTTCATTAGCAGTAACTTCAAAATTTGTTGCTCCAGGCAATAGCGATGATGAGTGAGACACAGCCAATTCCTGTGGAATTTCGGTATAAACAGTCGAAAAAGCATCTCCGAAATAGTGGAAAATATTATATGTAACAACTTTATTATTGGGATTATATGGCCACGAGGATTGTTCCAAATAGTACTTTGCTGCTACATTAGCAAAAGCCGGCAGAACTCCATTAGAAGCCGGAGTTGTAATTGCATCAGGTAGAAAGTCAGGCCACATATTGTTGAAAGCTCCCCAGGCGTAAACGTCATTTAACGAGAAGTATGATATTTCAGATGCGGCCACAATACCGAGGGCTCCTGCATTATTCCCACCAGAAGTATGTCTGTGGAACTTTTCGGCAAAACAATCACCTGCAATGTTAAATTTTCCGGTTAAACAATCAACGGACCAGATAAAAGCTAAATTGCTATTATTTAAAGCATTGATATCACTGTTTGAAAAATCGGGCTCGCCCCAGCCTTGTGTAGAGCCCGTGCCACGATGAAGCAGCATAAAAGCGCCATCGTTAATTCCATTAATAACATCGGTTGTGTTTCCATTCCAGGTACAATTAACCTCAGCGGGAGTAGCAGGTATATATCCAAGGCCGTTTGGTCCGAAATAATTAACCAGGGCCGCAGTATTTGGCGCTATAGACCATTCATCGGGAAGAGTACCATTACATACATTGATTCTATTTGTACTTTTATTCTGGACAACTTCGTAAAAACCGGCTACAGATTCTGTACATATCTGGGCCCAGCCACCTGATTGAAACTGACAGGAAGTTATAGGATGATTGTAATAACTGTTATCAACGGGTGGGTTTTTTTCATATTCCAGAAACTTGGTGATCATAGTTTCGAGTTGCGAGGCATTTTCTGCACACATCCGCGCGATAACGATGTCAGGCAGATCGTTTCCGTCAACATCAGCATATATGTTATCCGAAACACAGTAACCATCCCAAATGGGCGAAATAATGCTATTTGATGCATCTGTTCCATAATCTCCCAGCAGCAGACAAGCAACAGGAGGTATATCCCAGGAGTAATATGCATTATTAATATAGTTTTCTATTTGGCTGGCAGTACTTCCACCAACCTCATCAAGCGTAACTACTTTTGATGAGATGCCTTGCAATGTTCTGAAGTTTCGGATGGAATCGGCCCATTGTTGAAATACCAGTCCATTAGGGCTTATGATGAGATATTCTGCGCCTTCATCTTTGGAACTACTTTTGAATGTATGGTTAAAATCAATTTCAGGCAACGATCTATAATTTAAAAGCATATTCTTATAATATGGATCCCACCATCGACTTCTTAGCCTGTCATCTCCGAATTGGCCATTCCCAAACTCAAATTTAATATCAATCTTCAAGTCACGGTAAACAAGTAATTCTTTAGTAACCGGGTTGTATTGAAAAGGAGTAATGCCAAGCATTACAATATCAACTCCTCTTATTTTATCAGATTCAGAAATTATTATTGGTTTTTCAGGATAAAATTTATTTGAGGAAAAAATAGAATTATCCTTTACATATTCCGGAGGCTCAGTTTCTGTTTGCAGGAGAATACGAGGAGCCGGTGCCAGTTCAATATTTTTATAAATTTCAGTTCTTACTGAAACAATCTGCAGACTGGCAGTTGCTCCTTGTGGAATTGCAATAAACCGGCTCGTTCCTGGCAGGTTTGGAGCTCCTTCATTATTTGGCAGAACACAACCCGAGATTGTTATCACATCTGTTTGTCTGTCATTGATTACACTTTTAGTTATTGAAAATGTGTTAACAGAGTAATTAACTTCAACACCTGAAGATGATTGGCTTACTATACTAAAACCATGCTTGCCCCAGCTATCCTGGTAAGTAATTTCCTGAGCAAGTGAAAGATTAATAAAAATAACAAAACTTGCAAGAAGTAAAATCGTAGTAGTGCTGATATTTATTGATGTTTTCATGATAGTTTTTTTTGTCACTTATTATTGGGATTCAAATCGTTCCATACCATATTGAACAATCTATAATTAGACAAATTTAAGCAAATTTTATTTATTGGATAACTATCAGCAAATTTTCTTTGTCAGCTTTTATCCCGGATAAGGATGGCAAAAGTGAATATTTCGAAAAATATTAAATTCGGGATTATCCTGACCACAATCCAAAAGTTAAAATCCCTCACTGTCCAGTTGGAGTATTAATGAATTAAAAAACAGGTTAAAAAAAGTAACCATGCAAATCTAATATTGAAATTTAGATTTACACGGTCAAAATAATGTTATACAATAAAACAAAGCCTTCTACTTCCCGTTCAGCACCTCTTTCTTAAGTCGTTGAATATGACCACGGCCAAGAGCTTTCACCTCACACCCAAGTTTGAAATATTCCTTAATCTTATCATCTTCAAGGATACCAAATGCATCAATAATCGCAATTGGTCCACCTGCCCACTTAACTATATCAGTTGGTTTAAGATTTTTGTACTCCGAATGCGGTACAGCAAGAATCAGAGCCTCAACACCTTTGAGTGCTTTTTTAAGATCCTTTTCAATTCTTAAGTCTTTGAGATGATCCTGATTACGGAAAAAACGCTTCCAGGAGTGTTCTTTATCTTCGTCTTGTAACTCAAATTCATTCCAGTTATCAACATAAGGGTCATGAACCTTCATTTCAGCTCCCATTTCGGTAAGCTTACGAAGAACAAGTTCACTGCCGCTGTATCGTGTATCACCTACATCCTCACGATAGCTTGCACCACAAATTAGCACATCGGAACCAGCTATGTAGCGTCCCATATTACGAAGTGCATCGCGCGTAAGTTCTGCAACGTGAAGGCCTCGTGTATCATTGATATCAATAGCTGTAGGAGTGATTTTAAATACATCGTCACCATCTTCAAATCCTAGTATATGACGATAAGCCCAGTAACCCAGTCCTCCGTCCTTAGGCAGACAATATCCCCCGATTCCCGGTCCCGGGAAAATCATATTGCTGTGTGTTGGTCGCTGCTTAATGGCATTCATCACCTTTATCAGGTCAACTCCATTACGCTCAGCAAACAGGCTCCACTCATTCATAAAAGCAAGAATAGTAGCACGATATGAATTCTCTACTATTTTTGTTGTTTCTGATTCCATAGGGCGGTCCATAACAGTAAGCGGAAACTTTTCGGTATTCAATACTTCGCGCAGGAATTTTTCCACATAGGTTCTTGCTTCCAGGTTACATCCTGAACATACTCTCCAAAAATCGCGTATTGATGAAACATACTCACGTCCTGGCATCACGCGCTCGAAGCTGTGTGATAGCAGGGGTGTTTCTTTTAATCCACGTTTTGCAAAAGCCTTTTTAAGAATTGGCCAGGCTACAAATTCGGTTGTTCCTGGAGCAACTGTAGTTTCGATAAGAACAAGAGCATGGGGAGGTATATTTTCACCAATTGTCTTCATTGAAGCTTCAAGAGCAGCCATATCGGTTTCGCCCGTTTTCATATTTCCGAGCTCTTTCTTTGCATAATCGCACTGAACATCCACAACCACAACATCAGCGAGTTTCAGACAGTCGCTATTGTATGTTGCAACAAATGTTTTTGCATCTTTGGTTGTTCTTTCAATAATTTCATCAACTTCGGGGTCTTCAGCCTTAACTGGTGATTCTCCTCTGTTTACCAATGGGATTTTCCAATAGCTCCTGACGCTGGGACGTTGATAGCCAATTACGAACTTGTTGTAGCTGCCATCTTTGTCTTTTGCGTCTGCAACGATTGCTGCCATTACCACACCTACAAACCCCAGACCCATAACAACTACAATCTCTTTGCCTTCTGCTTTCGCCTGCTTTGCCAGTTTTACAAGGCGTTTGTATTCCGAACCATATTCCTTTTTTTGAGGAATTACAAATTTCTCCCCTGCTGGGGTAACTGATAACAATGCTTGTTTCTCTGCCATAAT
>JAOZLR010000165.1 GCA_029934735.1 Bacteroidales bacterium | reverse complement strand
AACTAATCACCCCCGACCCAAGCAGCTCCTCATCTTTATACCAGGCAGCAAATTGTCCGGAGGTTATGCCGCGCTGTGGCTCATCGAATACAATATAAAGCCCATCTTCTTTTTGAAACATTGTTGCTTTCTGCAATGCCTGTCTGTATCGGATACGAACAAGATATTCGTCGTTCTGCCCTGGTTGTAAACGCAGGTCAGGACGAATCCAGTGAATCTCATTATTGGGTACAAACAGGCCTGTTCTGAAAAGTCCGGGATGCTTTTTACCCTGCCCGACATAAATAATATTCTCTTTAATGTCGGTAGCTATAACAAACAGAGGCTCTGCTGTTCCGCCCACATCAAGACCTTTGCGCTGCCCAATAGTGAAAAAATGTGCGCCGTTGTGAGTACTCAATATCTTTCCATCTTCCTTGCTATACTTCCGGTCAGTACAAAGAATTTTCAGTCTTTCATTCTCATCAGTTACATTTTTGGCAAGCGCTGACTCATCCGCCACCTTATCTTTCGGAATTTCAACAATTTCGCCTTTTTTGGCCATTAGCTTCTGCTGTAGGAATGTAGGCAGATCAACCTTCCCTACAAAACAAATTCCCTGCGAGTCCTTCTTGTCTGCTGAAGCCAGTCCCTGTTCATGTGCTATGCGGCGCACTTCCGGTTTCAGGATGTCGCCTATCGGAAACAAAGCTTTTTTTATCTGCTCCTGTGACAACTGACAAAGAAAATAACTCTGATCTTTATTGAGGTCGGTTCCGGCAAGCAGGCGATAATATGTCTTTTCATCCTTTGATATCTCTTCCTTACGGCAATAGTGGCCGGTTGCAAAATAATCGGCACCTATCTCCCTGACCTTATCAATAAAAACATCAAACTTTATTTCGCGGTTACACAGCACATCAGGATTTGGTGTTCTGCCTTTTTCGTACTCATTAAACATATAATCGGCAACCTTATCCATATAGTCACCACTCGAATCGACAATATGTAATGGAATATTGAGTTTTTTTGCAACCAGTTTTGCAACAATAAGGTCCTCTTCCCACGAGCAATCACCACGCAGAGTAACACTGCTATCCTTCCAGTTTATCATAAACAGCGCCTCAACATCATATCCCTGCTGCTGCAACAGATAAGCTGCTACACTGGAATCGACACCTCCGGAAAGGCCTATGATAACTTTCTTTTTCATTTTCCTTCCTCTCAACCCTGCAAGGGTCATCAACCCGCAGAGCCATTTCACAATCCTCACAGGATTAGGCTATAACTACTCCTGCGACTTTGATTTCTCTTCAAACTCCTTAATCAATTGTTCGGGAGATTTGCCAAGATTCTTCAATGAAACTTCAGCATCATCGGCAAATTCATCATTGGGATATTTCTCAAGAAATTCCTGATAGATTTCTTTTGCTTTTTGAAGATTTCCAAGGTTATTTTCATAAATATATCCCTGTAAAAACAAGCATTGTGGCAATTTATCAAAATCGGAATAATCACCAATAATTCTTTGAAACAACTTAATTGCCTGTTGAGGCTTGTTCATATTCATAGCAATGTCGGCTGCTTTAAATAGAAACTCCGGAGCATCAACATCCGACGGATAATTATCGACATAGCTAACATATGAATTAATCAAAACTATGGCCAAATTAGCATCGCCAGGCTGAGATGCGTAAAACGCTTTTTCCTGTTCCTGAATTGTCGATTTCATTTTCTGCTGTGGGGATGAGCAGGATGCAATTATCAGCCCCAAAAATATCAAACTAAAAATTTTGTTGTACTTCATTTGTATATATATTTATTATTATATTTCTTGGTTTTCATTTATTTTGTCACAATTTTTGCTCTTCGCAAGCTCCGTTAGCAAAAATTTCGCCAAAACTGTTTACTTTCAGACTGATTTTCTACCAACATACCACCCCTACGGGGTTTATTATTCATATTTTAAGTTAATCACTATCTTTTTCTACCTTTTTTCTTTTTCGGAAAAATCATTTTGTAATCAACATCAATATTGCCTTTTGAAATATCTGAGAGTTTCCGTTTAAGCAACATCTTACGTATATTGGAAATTCTATCAACAAAAAGCACTCCCTCAAGATGATCATACTCATGCTGAATAATCCTCGCCATAACTTTGGTAATCCTGTCATCGTGATATTCAAAGTTTTCATCATAATACTGTATTCTTATACCAGGCTTGCGGATTACATCTTCACGAATATCGGGCAAGCTCAGGCAACCTTCGTTAAAACTCCATTCCTCCCCTTTTTCCTCAACAATCTGAGCATTGATAAATACTTTTTTAAACCCTTTTGCTTCAGGCACATCTTCTGCAAAAGGAGCAGCATCAACAATAAATAATCTAATAGATTTGCCCACCTGTGGAGCTGCCAGCCCTACGCCTGATGTTAAGTACATTGTATCAAACATATCTTCAACAAGCTCATCCAAACCGGGATAATCTTTCTCAATATCCTCTGATATTCTCCGAAGTGTTGGATGTCCGTATGCTAATATTGGTAAAACCATAAATAAAACCTAATTTCAAATTCTTAATAAATATCAAGAGAAAAGATATCTATCAAAACATATTACTTTTCAATTCAAGATATGATTGCAAAATTAAAACCGCACTGATCTTATCGACCAATGCTTTATTTTGCCTATCCTTTTTTTTCAATCCTGCGGTTATCATCGCCTGACTTGCAATCTTTGACGTAAATCGCTCATCAGCCATCTCCACAGGTATTTCGGGTATCTCTTTTTTTAATTTCTTAACAAAAGGAGTGATGAACCTCATTGATTCTGACGGAGTGTAATCCATCTGCCTCGGCTCACCCACAACAAAGCATTCAACTATTTCATTTGCACAATACTCCTTCAAAAAACTAATAATATCCTTTGAATGAACTGTTGTTAATGGGTTTGCAATCATTTTCAATTCATCAGTTACGGCTAACCCTACCCTTTTTCTTCCGTAATCAATTGCAATAATTCTACCCATTATGACATTTATAACTAAAAAATCGGTGCAAAATTATAAAGAAGTTTCCTTACTTTGTAAAAATTTAATACTTTTGACTACATTATTTTAAAACATGAGTGAAGAATTGAAACAAAACATCGAAGAAGCCTGGGTAAACAGAGATTTATTGTCATCAGATAAACATACATCCAGTATCCGACAGGTTATTGAAATGTTGGATAAAGGAGAAGTCAGGGTTGCACAGCCCGACAGAAATGGATGGAAAGTTAATGAATGGATAAAAAAGGCAGTAATCTTATACTTTCCAATACAAAAAATGGAAACCACAGAGGTGGGACCCTTTGAGTTTCACGACAAGATTGATTTAAAGACGGGCTATAAAAAACTTGGAGTACGTGTTGTACCTCATGCTTTGGCAAGATATGGAGCATATATAGCAAGAGGAGTTGTTATGATGCCTTCTTATATTAATATAGGTGCTTACGTGGATGGCGGCACTATGGTTGACACCTGGGCTACCGTTGGTTCTTGCGCACAAATAGGAAAAAATGTACATCTCAGTGGTGGCGTTGGAATTGGTGGAGTTCTTGAACCTGTTCAGGCTGCACCTGTTATTATAGAAGACGGTTGTTTCATTGGCTCAAGAAGCATTGTAGTGGAAGGTGTAAAAGTTGAACAGGAAGCTGTTCTCGGTGCAAATGTAGTGATTACGAACTCAACAAAGATTATTGATGTCACCGGTAGTGAACCAGTGGAGATAAAAGGCAGAGTGCCTGCGAGGTCGGTTGTGATTCCAGGTTCGTACACTAAAAAATTTAATGCAGGAGAATTTAACGTTTCTTGTGCATTGATTATAGGTAAAAGAAAAACTTCTACCGATTTGAAAACTTCGCTTAATGATGCTCTAAGAGATTATAATGTGGCAGTGTAGTTATTAAATAATTTGAAAAAATAAAATTGAAAAAAATCCTGATTATACAAACAGCATCCATTGGTGATGTGATACTGGCAACACCAGTCCTGGAAAAGTTACATTATCACTACCCTGATGCAGAAATTGATTTCCTTCTTAAAAAGGGAAATGAAAGACTATTTGACGGACACCCATTCCTTCATGCCCTTTTAATTTGGGATAAATCGAAGGATAAATATAAAAATTTCAGAAAACTGATTCAGGAGATCAGGGAAAATAAATATGACTCTGTGATAAACATCCAGAGGTTTGCATCAAGTGGCTTAATAACAATACTGTCAGGAGCAAAACTGAAGGTTGGATTCAACAAAAACCCATTTTCCCCATTTTTCAATATCAGAATAAAACACACAATACACAACGGTGAAATACACGAAACAGAGCGAAACATAAACCTTGTAAAACGTTTTACTGACGAGAGCCTGTTCCCTGTAAAACTTTACCCATTACCGCGCGATTATGCGAAAATGTCACAATTTAAGACTGCAAAATATATAACTGTATCACCAGCTTCTCTTTGGTTTACGAAACAATATCCTGAAGAAAAGTGGATAGAATTCATAAAAGATATTGATAAAGATATCAGAGTTTATTTTCTCGGCTCAAAAAATGATTCCGAACTTTGCAACTCAATAATCAATAAATCGGGACATAGCAATTCAATGAATCTTGCCGGTAAATTAAATTTTCTGGAATCGGCAGCTTTGATGAAGGACGCGGTAATGAATTTTATGAACGACTCAGCACCTTTACATCTAGCTTCGGCAGTAAATGCAAAAATAACGGCAATCTTTTGTTCCACAGTGCCTTCGTTCGGATTTGGGCCGATGTCAGAAGATTCTATTATAGTTCAGACAAAAGAAAAGCTAAAATGTAAGCCTTGCGGACTTCATGGACTGAAAGACTGTCCGGAAGACCATTTCAAATGTGCAACGACAATTGATAAAAATGAACTTTTAAAACGAATCGAATAAATGGAAGAAGATATAAAAAAAACAATAAAAGTTTTAAAAGGCGGCGGAACAATTCTTTATCCAACCGATACAATATGGGGTATTGGATGTGATGCCACTAACAAATCGGCTGTTTCAAAAGTTTATAAGATTAAGAGCAGGAGTGCGGATACAAGCTATATAGTTCTGCTTTGCAAGGCTTCCCAGTTAAAAAAGTATGTAGAAGTTTTACCGCCAATAATCTGGGATTTAATTGAAAGTATTGACAAACCGACCACTATTATATATTCAGGTGCTAAGAATCTGGCAAAAAACGTAATCCATAAAGATGGCACAATCGGAATTCGGATTGTTAAAGATGAATTTTGCAGCCGGTTGATCGAAGAATTTGGTAAACCAATTGTTTCAACTTCTGCTAACCTGTCAGGGGATACTGCCCCCTATATATTCAGAGATATTTCGGAAGTAATTAAAAACAGGGTTGATTATATCGTGGAATCAAACAGAAATATAGTTAATAAGACCAAAGCCTCAACGATAATAAAGATTAATGATAACGGAGAATTTGATATAATCAGACAATGATAAAAGCCGGATTTATGCAGTTTAGTCCTGTGCTTGGCAATCAGGAAACAAATATTAAGAAAATAAAAAGTCTTATGCCCATGGCACAAGATGCCGATCTGATTGTTTTACCCGAGTTGGCAAATTCGGGATATAATTTTGTTTCAAAAGATCATGCTTTTGAAAATGCTGAAGAAACGATAAACAGCAGGTTTATTGATTTTCTTATTGATGAAGCCAGAAAATACGATTTACATATTGTTGCAGGTTTTAACGAACGCGAGAATAACAACCTTTACAACTCATCTGCACTTGTCAGCCCTGAAGGATTATTAGGTAAATACAGAAAAATTCATCTTTTCCTGAATGAAAAAGAAATTTTTGAGATAGGCAATCTGGGACTTCCTGTTTTTGATATTGGATTTTGCAAAATCGGAATACTAATCTGTTTTGACTGGATATTCCCTGAGGTTTGGCGCATCCTCGCTATGAAAGGTGCTGATATTATCTGTCACCCTTCAAATTTAGTATTGCCATATGCACAGCAAGCAGTACCAGTCCACGGAATGATTAACAGAACTTTCAATATAACTGCAAACCGATACGGAACTGA
>JAOZLR010000164.1 GCA_029934735.1 Bacteroidales bacterium | reverse complement strand
TAGTGATACCTCTCTCTTTTTCCTCTTTGTGGGTGTCACAGTCAATATCGGTCAGTGCCTTTATTAAGGCTGTCTTTCCGTGATCAACGTGACCTGCCGTTCCGAGTATCAGGTGTTTCATTTTTTAATAATTTTATTATTAACATCTTTGATAATTTCAGCCAGTTTTTCAATCTGTCCGGTGGGAACTGTTAGAAGATCAAAATAAATATCTCCTTTCCGCAAAATACCTACAACCGGGGTTTTATGATGCAGCAGTCCGAAATATAGCTTTTCGGCAAATTCTGATTTCTTCTTGTTCGACTGAAAATCACCGTCAATTCTGACAGCAAAACTTTCGATTACCTCTCCGGGTAATGCACCGCCACCACACTGCCCTTGCCCTTCAACAATGGTTGACTCAATTCCCTGATTTTTCAATTCATTTTTCAATAATTCCGCATTTATTTTTATTTTATCCGGCTTTTTCGACATCATCCTGAAAATTGTATTCTTTTTTGTCAGAATTTTATCATCAAGATAGTATGACAATGCAGCCTCCATAAAAGCAAGTGTGGTTTTCCCAACTCTTAAAGCTCTTACCATTGGCTCTTTTTTCAGGATGGAAATATACTCTTTCTTACCTGCAATTATTCCGGCCTGAGGGCCTCCCAGCAATTTATCACCACTGAAACTTACAATATCAACCCCGGTTTTAATTGTTTTGCTGACATCAGGCTCATTTTTAAAAACTTCTACCGATGTTTTTCTTAACAAACCGGATCCCATATCATAAATTACCGGAATTTTCTTTTTCTTTCCCAAAGCGACTAGTTCCTGCAATTTGGTTTCGTGCGTAAATCCCTGTATTATATAATTAGAAGTATGTGCTTTAAAGAGTAGGGCAGTTTTAGCGGTTATCGCATTTTCGTAATCACGGATCTTTGTTTTATTTGTTGTTCCCACTTCAACCATTTTACAATCAGAAGCTGCCATAATATCGGGTAAACGGAAGGAGCCGCCAATTTCGATAAGCTCACCCCGTGAAACAATTACCTCCTTATCTTTCGCAAAGGTTCTCAACATCAACATCAGAGCAGCAGCGTTATTATTCACCACCAGCACATCTTCAGCACCGGTGAGATATGTCAATAATTGTGTTACGTGTGAATTTCTTGAACCTCGTTCGCCTTTTTGAAGGTCAAACTCAAGATTACTATATCCTTTAAGAATTTCTGAAACTTCGGCAATAATATCATCGCTGAAAGGCGCACGACCCAGATTCGTATGAACAACAACACCTGTGGCATTCATCACGTTGCGAAGGCTCTTGCTTGTAATTTTTTGAATCTTTGAATATATGCTTTCAATAATTTCGTTCAAAGGAGGAACCTTGTTCTCTTTTAAAGCCTTTGTTCTTACGTTGCTTAATGTTTTCCTTATGGCATATTTTACAAGTGTCTCGTTATGTTTGTCTGTCATTTCCTGAATCTCAGGCAAACAGAGTAATTTGTCAACGCCGGGAAGATTTTTAAAAATTTCCATAATAAAAGTTGTGAACTAAAGTTTAGAGCCTGATTTTATTTGATCAAGGTCTTCAAACAAAAAGGAAAGGTCATCACAAGGAGATATGACGTGCAATCTGTTTTAAAACAAATAGTAACAATAAAAATAAAGAACAGATTGCCACGGCATCCAATCGTATATTGCTTACAAAATTATGCCTCGCAATGACGTTAATACCTTTTTTATACTGATTTCATATATTAAATGCAGAGAGGGCAGGAATCGAACCTGCCACAGCCGGTTTTATCCGTCTGCTACTGGTTTTGAAGACCAGGTGAGACACCAGTCCCGTCCTCTCTATAAAACCCCCGGCACAAATATATTGCTAATTTGACTACCGGGGTTACAAACTTCAAAAAAACTACTAACTTAAATGTGAAATTTAACGAAGCAATATCATTTTTTCAGTCTTTGTAAAATTGCCGGTATTTATTTTATAGAAATATACACCGCTTTTTGCATTATTACCTTTTGTATCTGTTCCATCCCAAACAACAGAATAATAACCGGGAGTCAGCTCCTTCTCAACTAATCGTTTTACAATCTGCCCGGAGGAATTGTAAATATCTATCCTCACAAGACCAGGTTCATTTATTGAGTATTCTATTTTTGTTTCCGATGAAAAAGGATTCGGGTAATTACCATAAGAAATCAATTCAGCAATATTTTCTTTTAATGATGTTACAGGATTGTAATCCAAAAAATAATTTACCATTTCGCTAACGAGATATGGTTTTAAATTTAAAGAATCTCCCGATGCAATTGCCCCGAGAAGAATAGAAGAAGAGATAACTTTGTAATCTGCCTGTTCGTTCACGAACATCCTTCCGTATTCATCTTCGCTGCTAAATAGCAATTCACTTCCGTTCGGTTCAAGCCTGTCGAGACTAAAATGTGGACTTTGTCCTCCAAAATAATAAAAACCGAGCCCGGAAGCTAAATTGTCTTGTCCTCCGGTAATAGTATTTACTTCCTGTTCATCGCCATCATAAATATATGTCAATCCAAGATATTCAAAGAACGTTGTTGTATTATAATCATAACCAATATTAACACTTTCGATATACAAGTTACCACCATTGTCTAAGTAATTTATCAGTTTTGCCTGGTCTGTTGCATATACAAACCCGGGAGGTGTAAGACCTCAACTGACACAAAAGCACCCCATAGTGCAAAAGACAATTTCGTAATCGTTAAGATTATTTGGTAAAGCTTTGCAAAAATCATATTCATAACCAGCCAGATCCAAAGCACGTGCCAGAGCTGTAGAAGGCAGTATTTCATCACCCTGCTCGGGACAAGTCACTGTTTCGATCTCATTATCGTTATCCCAAACCAAAATACTAAAATCAATATTAGGATTAATACGTACAAAATGACTTTTTGAAATATTGTTACCGGCGAACTCATCGCCAGAAAGTGTAACAGTTCCATAAAATGCGGTATTGTATGCTGCATATGAAGACCAGTTAAAATTGTATGATTTGGTTTCCTGAGATTGAATTTGTTCATAATCTTCAATAACTCCAATCATCTCACCGGTTTTATAATCAAATAGCTTAACCGTAAAATTCGAAACGGCTTGAAATCCTGTATTTTTTATATGTACTTCCCAGTTGCCAGGATCAAGTAAATTTATTTGAACAGGGCCTGAAATTTCTGCAATGGACAGATCGATATTTAAATTTGCATTCAACCGGACATCAAAAATATCCCACCAGTTCCAGTTATAAGTGGTTGCTCCATATGTCCTGAATCTGAACTGGACATCCAATCCTTCATATTCGTTTATCGGTATAGATAGTTCCGTACCTGATGACCCACCCCAGTTCCCGTTACTTAAAGCGTAGCTCCAAATTACTTCCTCCTGCTCATCATAAATAATGGATATCTCAGCAACTTCATCAGAGCCGGTATTAAAAACATCCAAATACTGATTAATAATCAATTCATTGCTGTTATCAATCAAAGTAATAACAGGCGAAGTAACTGAAAAGTCAAAATTAGTAATTTCTGGTGACCAGTGAAATTCCATTATCCCATTGGAGATACTCCAATTGCCTTCAAGTGTCCAACCCTGATTTGAGGTAAAACTGTCAGACCAATAGACTGTTTGGGCAAGTATTGGCAACTTAAACAGTAAAACCATCAGCATAATAAAATAAAATTGCTTCATATGGATTGAGTTAAATTACAACTAAATATGTAGAAATATATATTCTTTGTTTTATAAGACAATTTTTTATTGAAAAGGTTGTATTAGCTTTCTATAAAATCATTTTCTAAGATTGCTAAAGCTAAACCTGCTAAGGAAATTTTTTATAGGTGTTTTCATCTCGTTTGCCAAAGAAGAGAAACCATATAGTATTTCCCTCAAGAGAAATACCTACTCGATAATCACCAAACTTAATTCTATAATAACCTGAAAAATTAACTATTGCTTTAACATTGGGAATGTCGGTAATATTATCTACGACCTTAACTGTATCAAATATATTCTTAAGCCGTTTTCTAGCTATTGGATCTTTTATTTTATATACCTGCTTTTCAAACTTTTTGGAAATCTCAAACTCCATTGCTAATTATTTAAAAACTCCAATAATTTTTCTTTGTTGCCTTTGCCACTCTTCCTTGATTCTTTCATTTCAAGGATAAATTTTTCATCATCTGAAAGGCCTTCATATACAATTATAGACTTATACAATTCTGACATTTTGCGGGCAATTTCCAGAATACTTGAACCAACCTTTGTTTTATCATCTATGATAATTGTATATTTCATTTTCTGTTATTTAAATTATAGTATTGCAAAGGTAGTAAATCTTTTTATTCGAGGATAATAAATCATAAAAAAAACTCCAAAAATATAAACTACCTCTTAAGTTATTCCAATACTAATTTTCTCGTTTCTATAAGGTTCTTTCTTTTTAAACGAATAAAATAAATTCCCTTTTGCAGCCCTTGTACAGGTATCTGAAAAGCATTTTTTTCGTCTGTATTTGACAGTGATTGGGTCTTTAAAATACGACCGTCAATATCAAGAATTTCCAAAATAAATTGATGTTCATTTAATATTTGCTTCGACAATCTGATATTTATAAAGTCGGTTGCCGGATTGGGATACAAAACAAACAACTGTTCTTTAACATTAGTAGAAATCCCGTTAAGATTCACAAATTCAATATCAGTATTTACTCCGTTTAATATATCGAAAGCTCTTCTGTTTTTATATGGGATGTTTAAAAAGTCGTAAGCTGTAACAATTGTGTCATTACCGGTTATAAAGGCCTGAACCTGAATATTCCGGAGAACCAGTTCAATGGCATCGCTATCATCGTATTTTATTGAGTCTGGCAAATCCAAAAAATATGTTTTCTCAATTAAATCGCCTTCTTGTGGGATTCCAAGAGTGTCGCCCCAGACATTTGAAACAAACTGTCTGAACATCTCCTTGTGAACATAGTTTTCACCTGCCTGAGGAACACCAGACTGAGCACTTTTTAGCTCGTTCTGGATGATCGAAACAATTAAATAGTTTGAGTCTGATGATGAAGATGTGTAGTAACATTCCACTTCAACTTTCAATTTTCTTTTTAAAGAGTCGATTGATGCAACAGCCCCGATATTTACAATTGCGTCCTGATTTGTAATTTCCGAAATCTTATTCAAAAACTGAAGAGTATCAGTTACTACATTGCTTTCTACACCAATACCATCAATGCAGACAGTAGGGTACGACCACACAACTCTGTAAAGGTTATCGACAGGCATCCAAAAGGCATAATTGTCAACAACTGAATCACCCTGTATTGTTCTGAAATCAGGTTCGCCGGAATTTGGTGCTGCATAGTTTCCTGTATGAAACGACAAGGCCACAACCTGTGGATAATGATTCTTGGCAATTGCTATTGCCTCATGGGCATGCGGGCACGAAACACAATTGATTCCCGTAAAATCGTAAACAACAGGATTTTTCTTTTCAATACCTGTGGAGACTAATGTTTGACTAATAATGCCATAGCTATAAAACATAGCCGTTAGAATTAAAACTACTCTTAATTGTTTCATGGGTTTACAATTACTTTTTTGGATAATACTCTATTATTTTTTGTGTAAAAATTGACAATATATAAACCAGGGGTTAAGCCGGATAAATTAAAACTATAAGTATGACAAGCGTGGACGCTTGTCACATCATTTGTGTGGACGCTTGTCACATTATTTGATTTGAACATTAGCTGTCCTGTTTTGTCAATCATTTCAAAATATAGAATGTTTTCATTTTTAACCGAAACTGTTATTTGACCGGAAGCCGGATTTGGATAGACCATTATATTTTGCTCGTGTGACAAGAATTCATTTCCACCTGTCGTCCCTGCCCATTGCAGTTTTGCAATGAAATTATCATAACTGTTAACAGGGTTCAGTGTTAAACTCCCAATTTCTATTTCATCACCAAACATACCTGCAATAATTAGATTTTGTGAAACATTTGAACTTAAAGAAGTAATTTTTGCTGTTTCTGAAGTTATTCGTTTTCCCCATTCTGCCTGACCGTTGCTGCTATATCGTACAACAAAGATCTCAGCCGAACCTCAGCACAAGGTATAGTTGAGTAT
>JAOZLR010000163.1 GCA_029934735.1 Bacteroidales bacterium | reverse complement strand
TATTCTGAATTATAAAAATCCCATCCAGAATATTTGATATGAGTGACTTTTGTTTTTCTTCACTCTCCCTTAGTTCAGAAACTGCCTTTTCTAATAGAATTTTTTGCTCAGTAATTTTTGTATTTTTTTCTTCAAGTACCTGCCGGGCTTTTTTATTGATGTGTGAGCGATAGTAAAATAAAATTACAAGCACCAGGATAAGGATACTAAAGCTTACTACCGAATAGATAACATACCTTTGGGTTTTTATCTGCAGGCTTTGTACCTCATTCTCTTTTTCATAAAGCTTCAACTGTTGCTCATTATGCTGAAACTGGTACTTACTCTCTATCTCAGCTATCTTGCTTCTTGTTTCGTCATTATAGATTGAATCGTTAGCTTCAGAATAAAGCTTGTGATATTTCAGTGCATTTTTAAAATCACCCACCCTTTCATAGTAACCTGAAATGTCGCTATATAGTATCATAGTAATGCTTTTCAATCCAAATTTTTGTGAAATGGCCAGGGCTTTCCTGAAGCAATTAAAAGCACTGTTTAACTTCTCCTGTTCAATATATACGAGTCCAATATTCTGTAAAGTATTTGCATAAGACCATTTATCATCTATCTCCTTAGTTATTTTCAGAGCTTTATAATAATAATCAACTGCTTTACTATACTCCTTTCTTTCATAATAAACTTTCCCCAGATTATTAATATTTGCTGCCTGCATATCAACATTTTCAATATCCAGGCTAAGGTCATATGCCTTGATTAGGAACTCCTCAGCTTTATCGTAATCACCTGTTTCGGAATAGACACTTCCTATATTTGTATAGCAACTCAATATGCCGGGTTTAGCATTAAGCTCAGTAAATACTTTTAGATTCTTAAAATATATTTCCAGTGCTTTATCATAATCCTCCAATCTGTAATAGACATTTGCAAGGTTATTATATGAGTCAGCAATCCCGTACTTATCTCCTATCTTATTTTCACTTTTCAGTGAAATATAATAATACTCAATACTCTTTTCATAGTCTCCCAACATCTGATATATCAGGCCCATATTGTTTGAAGCGCGTGCAACTCCTTTATAATAATCTATTTCATTACTTAACTCAAGTGAATTTTCATAATAGCTAATTGCCTTTTCAAACTCATTTTTAAAGTAATAACCGTTGCCTATCCTATTAAGGGCACGAGCATTTTTTTCATTGTCATTTTCCTTTTCTGAAATTGACAAAGCCTCATTGCAATATTCGATTGATTTGTCGGGGTTTGTATGCCAGTATTTCTTTGAAAGAGTTATTAACAGTTCAAATCTGAAATTTCCTTTTGACTGAGCAAGTACCTGTTCAAGGCTATCAATGTTAGATCCAGCAACGAAAACAGGAAACATCGATATAAGAGTAAAAAGAAATATGACAATTCTAAACTTCATTATCACTACATAATTTTCCTGCAATATTAAGATAATTTTTGAAAAAGACAAACGGGAATCTCAATATTATATAATATTAATATGTATATCACCCTATATTTCATTAATCTAAAAGAGGAGGTTTTAGGAATATGAAGCGAAATTTACTTCCGTCACGATACCCACTATTTATCTGCTTTGACCAAAGTATTAAACTTCAAAACAAATAAAAAGTTTGATTTTCAGATTGCTGGAATCATGATACTTGAACCCGTAACTCCGTGTTTAATACGCTTTTGCAAAAACCACTCTTCGATTCGATGGTTTGCCTGAATAAACACACTTACCATCCTCGTTCTTAGCATTGAGCGGAATCGTACGGATTGTTGCCTTTGTCTCTTCCTTTATTTTCTCTTCCGTTTCAGATGTACCATCCCAATGAGCTAATACAAAACCTCCCTTGTTTTCGATAACATCCTTAAACTCATCCCAGGTATCAACCGAATAGGTATTATCTTCACGAAAAGCTAAAGCTTTTTTATACAGGTTATCCTGAATCTGAATAAGCAAATTTTCAATTTTATTCTCGATATCAGCTATCTGAAGTATTTCTTTTTCGAGAGTATCGCGTCTTGCAACCTCTATGGTTCCGTTCTCCAAATCTCTTGGGCCAATTGCAAGCCTAACCGGAACACCTTTAAACTCATATTCCGAAAATTTCCAACCCGGCTTATAAGTATCCCTGTCATCAAATTTAACCGAAATACCTTTAGCTTCAAGCCCTTTCTTAACTTTTAGTGCAACTTCTGATATTTTCTCAAGCTGCTCCTCCTTCCTGTAGATAGGGATTATTACAACCTGAATAGGAGCAAGCTTTGGTGGTAGAACAAGGCCTTTATCATCAGAGTGAGACATAATAAGAGCACCAATTAGCCTTGTAGATACACCCCACGATGTTGCCCAGACATACTCAAGTTTATTTTCCTTTGAAAGGAACTTAACATCAAAAGCTTTTGCGAAATTCTGTCCTAGAAAATGCGAAGTGCCCGCCTGCAAAGCTTTTCCATCCTGCATCAGAGCCTCTATGCAATATGTTTCTACTGCTCCGGCAAATCTTTCATTTGGTGATTTTGTCCCTTTAAGGACAGGCAAAGCCATCCATTTCTCGGCAAAATCAGAGTAAACATCAAGTATTGTTTCAGTTTCTGCAACAGCTTCCTCTTTTGTTGCATGGGCTGTATGTCCTTCCTGCCACAGAAATTCAGATGTCCTAAGGAATAATCTTGTACGCATTTCCCAACGAACCACATTAGCCCATTGGTTAATCAGCAGAGGCAGATCTCTGTATGACTGAACCCACCTTTTATAGGTATCCCAAATAATAGTTTCAGATGTAGGTCGAACAATAAGTTCTTCTTCAAGTTTTGCATCCTCATCAACCACTACGCCCTTTCCATCAGGTGAATTTTTAAGTCGGTAATGGGTTACTACTGCGCACTCCTTAGCAAAGCCTTCAACATGAGAAGCCTCTTTGCTAAAAAATGATTTTGGAATAAAAAGTGGGAAATAGGCATTCACATGACCTGTGTCTTTAAACATCTTATCAAGTGCAGCCTGCATCTTTTCCCATATTGCATAGCCATAGGGTTTTATAACCATACTGCCCCGTACTGATGAATTCTCAGCCAAGTCAGCTTTAATAACCAGGTCGTTATACCATTGTGCATAATTCTCTGCACGTGTAGGAAAATCTTTAGCCATAATCTAATTGTGGTATAGAGTTTGTATATTTTTAAATGAATTTGCGAAAACGCAGCAAAAATAATTAAATTAAAACATAGGAGGACATAAAAATGAAAACTTATCTATTAACACTGGCTTTATCGATTTTCATCCTTGCAGGATGTTCATCCACAAAATCAACAGGAGACTACGATGACGTTTACTACTCTCCGCGTCAGGAAAAGAAAATGGCAAAGAACGAAACTACCCAGGCACAGACTACCTCCGATGAAAACACTACCGATTATTATTTTGAAGATTACCAGCCGGGTGATTATGTTGAGTATGAAGAAACCCCTGAAGGACAGCCCGCCAATTCAAATACCGAAACATATCAGGATCCCAACGGAACAACTTACGCAACCAACAATTATTATGGTGAGGGTTACTCTGATGATTATTACGACTACTCCTACGCCTCAAGGATAAGTATGTTTGATTATGGTTTTTACAACCCTTACTTCTATGAGCCATCCTTTTCCTTTAGTATGGGTTGGGGATGGGGTTATCCTTATTATAGTTATCCTTATTACCCATCATACTATTATCCATACTATCCCTATAACAACTACTGGTGTGGTGGTTATTACGGTGGAGGATGGGGATATTCTACACCCTATTATAATGATTATTATTCAGGATATCAGTACGGGCACAGATCACCGCGCGGAGGAAACACCAATGGTAGCTATTCAAGAGGCAGCAGAGGGTACAACTATGGAGGATATGCCAGCTCTAACGTAACGCGCAGGGCGGCAATAGCAGGCACGACAACCTCTTCAAAATCAATGCCGGCAAATACAAGCCTTCCAGGTGCAAGCTCTTCAAGAGCAACAATTGACAAGACAAAAGCAAACACATCATCAACGGTCTCAAACTCCACTGTAGATGGAAATTCTAAAGGAAGACCAACAATTTCAGGTGCAGGTGCAACTGCAACAGTCAGGACAAAGCCTCAAAATGAGGTTACAACCAAGTCGCGCAAACCTGCAAGCACTAACACAAAGGCAAGATATACATATAAAAAACCTGCATCCAGCAGCACCGATTCACAAAACAGATACAGACCTGGTAGTAGCTATGAATCAAAAAGTTCGACAGCAACTACAAGGCCGACAACAAGCTCCACCAATAGAATGAGCAAGCCTTCAAACAACAACTCTGCCAACTCAAGGCCTGCAAATACTCAGACATACACGAAACCCAAGTCAAACTCAAACAACAGCTATAGCAGACCTACAAAAGTTAACAATAACAAAACTTACTCAAAACCAACAAGGACGACAACACAAAATAGTAATAGTCAGACTACAAGAACCTCGAGGAATAGCTATACTCCTCCTTCCAGAACAACAAAAAGTTACTCTACACCCTCAAGGTCTAACACAAACAGAAGTTATTCTTCACCTTCAAGGTCGTCGGGTAGCAGCAAATCTTACTCATCACCGTCAAGGTCAGGTAGTAGCAGTTCAAGCTCTTCAGGCTCCCGGTCAAGTGGAGGTTCCAGATCAGGTGGTGGAAGAAGGTAATAACCTTAAAATTTTATAAAATGGAAAAAATAGCATTCATAGTACTCTTAGCTCTTGCTTTTTCAAACCTGGAAGCTCAAAATGATATTGATGCATTACGATATTCCACTATTGAGTTTGGCGGAACAGCAAGGTATAATTCAATGGCAGGAGCCTATGGTGCACTCGGAGGAGATTTTTCAACTTTAAGCTCAAATCCTGCCGGAATTGGTGTGTTTAAAAAATCGGACTTCTCAATAACACCTTCATTATATTTCAGCGAAACAAATACAAATTATAACGGAACACAAGGCTATGATGATAAATATAATTTTAATCTTGGAAATGCAGGTGTAATAATTGTTATGCCGCCCGATGGTAAGAGTTTTAATTCTTTTTTAAAAAATTATCAATTCGGAATCGGCGTTAACAGGGTTAATAATTTTAATTCCAGAACAATAATCCAGGGAAATAATGATGAAAATTCCATATCCACATATTTTGCCGATCAGGCCTACGGAATCTCCTCTGATGAAATTGAACAAGACTATGACGGATATTATTCTTATGACCTAAACCCAGCCTGGTGGACATATATGATTGATACAATACCCGGCTACAATGATCAATATTACGGGATTGCAGAGTTTGGAGACGTTTTTCAAAGGAAAGAGATAAGCAGATGGGGATCAATGAATGAAATGGTTTTCTCGGTGGGAGCAAATTTTGGTGACAGGCTCTATCTTGGTGGTACTATAGGAATACCTTTTATAAGATATTTTGAACAGGCCATTTACAAAGAGAAAGATATTGATGATAATGTGGAATATTTTGATGAGCTGCTGGTTTATGATGATTTACATACCACAGGGTCAGGCATAAACGTGAAATTTGGAATGATTGTTCGCCCCATAAACTTTCTACGTATTGGTGCAGCCATACATTCTCCAACATGGTTTAACAATATGAAAGACTACTGGTATTCTGATTTCAGTAATACTGCTTACGGTGATACATATTACCAAATGACACCTAATGGAACATATAATTATGACCTTCAGACACCCTGGCGCGCAATAGGGAGCATATCCCTTGTTTTGTGGCGGATTGCCCTTATAAGCGCTGACTATGAATATGTTGATTACTCGTCAGCCAAATTCAGAAGCCGTTCTGTTTATGACTATGATTTCTACAATGAGAATAATGCTATAAGAGATAAATACACTGCCACTCAAAATATCAGGCTTGGAGCAGAAGTCAGATTTGGGCATTTTGCAATAAGAGGCGGATATGCAATTTACGGAAGTCCGTTCAAGCCAGGAATTAATGATGCTGAAAAATTCTATTATACTGGTGGCTTTGGATTCAGAGACAAGAACTTTTATATTGACCTTGCCTATGTGAGATCAGAAAGCAATGAAGATTATTACCTGTACAACTCGGAATATGTAAGCACAAACGCTGCTTCTACACAGCTTAT
>JAOZLR010000020.1:14026-18571 GCA_029934735.1 Bacteroidales bacterium | reverse complement strand
GGCTCATTCTCAGCAACAGGCTCAGGCTACAGTTCAGCAGTTTTAACCGATTATCAAACTGTTGGTCTTAATCCTGCCAATCTGGGCTGGAAGCACAACAACAATCTTATTAACTTTGGCATTGCTGAAATGGGATTTACAGTGTATTCTGAACCACTTAAAAGAACCTTAGTTAAAGAGCTATTTGGCAGTGATGATTCACAACTAAATACATTGGAAGAGAAAGATGAAGCTGCCGAATTGTTCAGCAATACCAGACTGGAGGTACAGGGAAGTATCAGCGGAGCAGGATTATCTTTTCAGGATGAAAAAATTGGAGGATTCGGTTTAGTTGTAAAAGAAAAAATCTTTTGGAATTCAAAACTGGGTGATATGGTTGCCGATATTATTTTCAAAGGGTACAATGCTGATTATTTTGACTCATTAGCTGTTAATCCAGATGGAGACTCCGTCGGATGGTCGACAGACCCAACCCTTTTATCTGACCTGATAGAAAACACAAAGATTTCATTACAATGGTATAGGGAGTATAATTTTTCTTACGGACGCAGTATAATAAACAAAGAGAATGTATCAATATATGCAGGAATTGGAGTAAAATATATTGAGGGATATAATATGTTTAGGTTTGGCTATGAGGAAGGTAACGAATATATTGCTGCTGCTGCACTAAATCCGGCAATTGGTATTGCTTTCGGACCAACACCTTCAGCTATGGAAGGGACAAGATATCAACCGATCGGGCATGGTTGGGGTATGGATTTCGGAATTTCTGCACTTCTATTTAAACATGTCAGAATAGCAGCCTCCCTTCTTGATTTTGGAGAAATCATATGGGATGGAAATGTTTATGTTGTCAGCAACGACTTTGTTAAAAACATTACTGATGAAGGCCTGAATAGCTATAGTATCTTCGACTTGCAAAATGCAGGAACCTTCGACAACCTGAAATGGGGTGGCTGGGAAGGTGCTGAAAGCTATACGACAGACCTGCCTATGAATTTGCGTTTCGGGGCGGCCTATTTATTGAAAGGCAAATATGAATTCGGGACAGATGTGTATGTGCCTGTTAATAAGACTGCTCCGGGAGCTTATACAAAAACAATGTTCGGATTTGGAACAAGGCTAATGCCTTTCAAATGGTTTAGATTTTCAACGGGATTTATTTATGGAGGAGAGACAGGGTATGCAGTTCCCATGGGAATTTCTTTCTTCCCGTTCAATAATAACAGTTTTATGTGGGAAGTTGGAATCGCGATTCGCGATATAACCACATATTTCGATCAAAACAAGCCAACCGTTTCAGTTGCGCTTGGAGTGTTAAGATTCTCATTCGGACATCTGTCAAAAGAATCAAAACCCGATGGTGAAAACAAAACCGGGGGATAGATTTATAACATAAATACAGTAATTACACAGCCGGGGATCACCAATAGCTATCTATATATTTTCATAATCAGTAAATCTATGGCAATTCTTCATTTGCGTTTCCAAATTATTGTTATTTTCGCTCCTTCATTCATCACTCAAATATATGTATCTCTCTTTTCTGACATCCGGACACCAGCCAAAAGATGATCGTATATTTTACCATCAGGCTCAATCTCTTGTATCTGCGGGACATAAAGTGGGGATCATTAGTAGTAAATCGGAATTAGCAGTTACCGAAAACGACATAACATTCAATTGTTTTGCAGGGGACAGACTCCCAAAAAAAGAAAAAATCAATAGATTTATAAAGCTGCTGAGCAAATCAAAACCCGATATAATAATTTGTCAGGAGCCCCTTACAATTATGGCTACCTCCAGATACCACAACCAGGCAGATAAAAAACCCAAAATTGTTTATGATATAACCGAATGGTATCCTTCAAAAAAGTTATTAGTAAATTATCATCCCATTTCAAGATTATTTCACTTCCTGAAATTCCTGCTATTCAACATTTTGATGGCAGCAAAGGCTGATGCTTATATTTTTGGCGAATGGTATAAAGGGAAACCATATCGTTTTCTTTTCCCCGGAAAGAAATTCATTTATTCGGGTTATTATCCTGATCTTAATCATATAAAGTACAAAGAACCAAATCTTATAAAAGATGTTTTGCATCTTTCCTACTCCGGCAAACTTAGTTTTGAAAAGGGTTTTGGCCACTTCCTGAATACTATACAAACTTTGACAAAAAGGAGGCAAAATCTTAAAATACAAGTCAAGGTCATTGGTTGGTACGACAACGCAAAGGAGCAAACGGAACTGGAAAAAATAATTGACACACTTCCTGCTAATGTAAGTTTCTCATTTTATCCTATGCAGGATTTCCAAACCTTTATTGAACTGATAAGTGATACGGATATTTTTCTGGATCTGCGTTTAGATGATTTTGAAAACCAACGCTGCCTGCCAATAAAAATCTTTTACTATGCAGCATTAAAAAGACCAGTCATATACACCGACCTGAAAGCAATACGTAAAGAGGTTGAAATTGATGAGTTTGGGTATCTTGTTAAACCAAATGACCTGCTGCAAATTTCAAATCTAATTCTGAATTACATTGACAATAGTAAACTTTATCAAACACATTGCAGCAACGCAAGAAAGCTTGCTGAATCAAAATATAACTGGGATGCAATAAAAGATAAGTTTATAGAGTTTTTACAACATTTGATTGAGAAATAATGCTATCGCGGGAAACTATATTTACAATAATCACACGGTTCGTTGTTCTGATTAGCAGTTTTACACTTGTGGTAATCTCCTCCCGTTTCTGGGGTGACGAAGGACGGGGGTTAATCGCCATTATCATTACTGATGTTTCATTGATTGTTATTTTAAACAATATCACTGCAGGTGGTACGCTTGCTTTTCACACTCCCAAGTTTGACAGAAATAAGATTTTCAGCATCGCATTTCCCGGAGCACTAATTACAACATTTATTGGAGCCATAATCTTTTCTCTTATCCAGGGTTTTGAATATTTTCAGTATTTTTTTATTGCTCTGTTCATCTCCTTTGCAACAACAACATCATTATACTGGTTAGGGAAAAAGAACATAAAACTGTATAATATCTTTACATTATTGCCCCCCCTCTTCATCATCATATACCTGTTGCTTCTGTACTACCTTTTTGGAATAACAAATATTGAAGTCTTTTTCTATGCTTACTATCTATCCTATGGAACCATCTGGATTTTCGGACTCTTTTCATTATTTAAAAAACCTCGTTTCCATTGGGATTTTGACATTAATGTTGCCAAAAAAATTACAACTTATGGTTTCAAAAGCGAACTTAGTTATTTCATTCAGTTCTTGAATTACAGGCTCTCCTATTATTTTATTTTAGTCTGGCTTGGACTTTCTCTTCTTGGGATATTTTCGATTGCTATTGCCATAACGGAAGCAGTTTGGGTTGTTAGCAAAAGTATTTCGGCTATTCACTATTCCAATGTTATCAATACAGGAAACCCCTTGCAGCGTATTAAAATGACAGAAAAAGCAGCACTGAACAGTTTTGTTATCTCAGTACTTGCTCTGATTGTGTTATTCTTCATCCCTGAAACACTGTTTACTTTTGTTTTCGGTGAGGATTTCGTCGGGGTGAAAGCTTTAACTATTTACCTGTTTCCAGGCATTATTGCTGTTGCTGTTTCAAATATTTACGGACATTATTTTTCAGGGATAGGTAAAATGAGAATTCTTATTATCAAATCGTCAATCGGGCTTGTGGCTACTGCTATCTTTCTGTTTTTATTATTGAGAAAATACGGGTTGATAGGTGCTTGTATTACACTTGATATCGCCTATATTGCATCATCAGTTTACCTTTATATTATGTTTCTGAAAGAGAAAAGAGAGATTAGCCAGGCAGATTAAATATATAGAAAAAAATTGTTAATTACCTGAATAGCTGCCTCTAGCCTGCTCTTACCCTTCCCGTCAATAACAAAAAATGGATATTTATATTGGGTAAGCTCCTTCTGATAGATACTAAAAAGTTTTTTCCTGTCATCCTGATTTTCTCTTAATGGATCTTCTTTCCATTCAAGGTCAACATCCATAAGCAGATGAAGGTCGTAGGGATGTGTGAGTATTTTCTCTAATATCCAGTGATCGCAAGTCCCGTATTTAAACTCACTCCAGATTTTTGTTACGAACAGGTCGGTATCGCAAAACAGATATTCATTTGCCTTTTCAGACATTTTATCTTCCAGCTCAAGCTGCCCTTTTGCAATTTTTACAATATCTTCTTCCTTGTAATGCCCATCTGTTTCTTTCAGATATTCCCTTGCATATTCAGGCACCCAGACCGTATTGTAATATTCTGCAAGTTCCTTGGCAAGTATTGATTTACCAGTGCTCTCCGGACCTGTTATTGCTATTCGTTTTACCATAAATAATCAATTCCAAAAAAAATTAACCATTAAGAAGTTAAGGGTAGTTAAGGCTTTCCTTAATGCCTTAATGGTTCAGAATATTCAACATTTCTAAATTTCAAACCATTAAGAAGTTAAGGGTAGTTAAGGTTTTCCTTAATGATCTTAATGCCTT
>JAOZLR010000020.1:10849-13926 GCA_029934735.1 Bacteroidales bacterium | reverse complement strand
CCTTAATGGTTAGCAATTTTTTTCTTCCATTCGATATAACCCATAACTGCCAGAATCAAAAACACAAGAAACTGAAAGCTTGTAAATACCAATCCCTTGTAGGTATATAGCGGAACCGAAATAATATCGCCCACAATCCAGAAAACCCAGCTTTCAACCTTTTTCAATGCCATCAGCAACATCGCAATAATGAAGACCGAAGTTGTGAAAGTATCAATATATGGAACATCGGTTGACCAGTACTCAACATCATCACCGTTGAAATATTTCAATAGTGAAATTATGACAATCAATGAAAAAATAAACACCCCACCTGTTATCAGCCAATCTCTTTTAGTATTGAAGGTTATTTTTAATGCCGGTTTATCTGTCTTCTTTGTCCACATATACCATCCATAAACACTCATTATAAAATAAAAAAGGTTAATTCCGGCATCTGCAAACAGCTTCACGTTAAAGCAAATATAAATGTATATCAATACGCTAATGATACCCGTTGGGTAAACCAGTATCTTTTCCTGCTTTGCAAACCAAACACTCAGAAGCCCGAAAATAACCGCTACGAACTCCAGCCAACTCGTATCCATCAGGTTAACCATAAAAGCATCTGTCAATGTAGAAATATCCATAATTTAAACTTATGCGACAAGCGTCCACGCTTGTCATTAATAATTAACCTCGCAAAAATAGACATTCAATCGAAACAAAAAAATTCTACTTACCAACACGACTTTTGTTAATTTTGTCGAAAATTTGAAAATTATGAAAATCACAAAACATTCCATTCTGTTTATCATCATAGTATTAGTTGTGAGCAGTTGCCTTACAGTAGAAAAAAAGGAGTATAAATTTGAATTGAAAGATAACCATTCAGGCACTTTGACAATTACTTATGTTAATATTATGTCAATGAAAAATGATACGGCAGATGTGACTTCTGCTGATTTCGAGGAGTTACTTTCATCGTATATTAATGGTACGGAGATAGACAAGAATTATCAAAGCGCAATTGTTCGGTCAAAAAGATTGTACGAACACAACGGACAACTGTATGGTGAGGTTATAATTGACTTTACAAATCTGAAGAGTGTAGGATTATACCAATACGATAACAAATGTCCCTATATGTACAGCATTGGCACAGGCGTTGAATCGGAGACTTTTCTCGGAACAAGTGGCGAATTCGGGGGTGACTATATGCCCGTTGTCTTCTGGCCAAAAACGGAAAATATTTTCACACTTATCACCCACATCACAACACCCGACGAAACGTGTAGCAGCCTGTTGGCTGAATACAAAAAATGGAAGTAAAAAAGATTACTTCCATTTTTATGCATATTCAGGTTTTTCGTTCTGACATCTTTCTATAATTATCTCCTGTCAGGTGATGATCGTGGATCTCTTTCTTCTCTGGGGCTTCTCGCTACTCTTTTCATCAAATCAACACGAAACTGTTTTTCAGCCTCCATCAAAATAAAAATCTTCTTTTGAGGCAGTACACCCTCAAGATTGGAAATAAATTTCTTCTTCAAATCAAGCATTTCCTGATCGTGGGTTAACTGATCGCTGATAAACTGCTGAGCTTCACTATCTGTCATATCTTCAACAACTTCAGGGTTGATGTTATGTGATTTACGAAACTCCTTGTTCTTATTTTGCATTACTTTTTCATTTTCATTATACACCGGCCAGAATTTCTCAGCTTCGTCGGTAGTAAGATTCAACTTTTCGGTAATGTAGGCTATTTTATATGTCTTAATTCTCTCCTCCCTGTCAGAGGAGGGCTTGTCGCGTTGAGCCACTACGGTAAACGAAAGCGCAAAAAAGGCCACTACTAACATTACACTTCTAAAATTCATTTTTTTTGTTTTCATAATTTTAATTTTTATAAGTTATATAATAATTCATCTGTCTCAATGTCATCATTTGACAAATATTCAATTAATTCATCATCAGTAATATCAGAGAATTCCAAATCACTCAGAAAATTTTGTTCATCTTCCAGATTGACAAAAAAGATATTGAGGATATCAGATTCTTCAACACTATTAAAAAAATCGGGGTTCTCATACAAAATATCGGAAATTGAAATATCGGATATGTCTGGTAAAATCTCATTACTATGGTTTGATATCAAAAACAAAGAAACCAAAACAACAGTGACAATCCCGGCAGTGGCTAAAGCTAACCGAGGTTTAAAATACATTGATTTAACAATCCTGTAAAAGCGATTTTCATTCTCTTCTTTTAGCCTTTCACTAATCATAACAGGCAATCTGTCGAAGTAACCATCAGGAACAGTAAAAGGATTCTCTTTTGAAACTCCTGAAAGCATTTCGGGCATTTCACCCAAACCTTCAATTGATTTACCTTTATATGTTTTATCTTTTTGTGACATCGTTATATTTGACCTTATTTTATCTCAATGGTTTAATTTAGTCTTAAATATTCTTCAATTTTTTTCACAGCAATGTGATATGAAGCCTTTAACGCTCCGACAGAAGTACCTGTAACTTCCGAAATCTCATCATACTTCATATTATCAAAATACTTCATATTAAACACAAGCCGCTGTTTTTCCGGCAATATCAATAGAGATTTATGTAATTTCAATTCCACTTCATCGCCTGTAAAATAGTTATCATCCTGAATATTTCCAGTCAGTAGCTTATCGTAATGATGAAGATCAAAAGTGAGCAGCATATATTTTCGTTTCTTCTGTTTTAGAAATGAA
Organism: Bacteroidales bacterium; assembly: GCA_029934735.1. Taxonomy (GTDB): domain Bacteria; phylum Bacteroidota; class Bacteroidia; order Bacteroidales; family JAADJA01; genus JAADJA01. Next base: position 11,192 of record JAOZLR010000020.1, on the reverse strand, counting down.
AGAGCTTCATTAGTAGCAATCCTGTATATCCACGTAAAAAGTTGCGAATCATTGCGGAAGTTTGATAGATTTTTCCACACCTTAATAAATGTATCCTGAACCAGATCATCAGCATCATCATGTACAATAACCATCCTCCTGATATGCATATAGACCCGCTGTTGATATTTCCTCACAAGCAGATTAAACCCGTAATGGCGCGAGCTTTCCTCACGAAAAAATTCCAGTATTTTCTTATCGCCGACCTCTGTCAATTCAAATTATTTTTGAAACGAAGATAACTATTTTTTGCGAATTGTTTGATTGCGATAGAAGGAGAAGGTTTAAAGAGGGTGAAAATAAA
>JAOZLR010000020.1:7818-10749 GCA_029934735.1 Bacteroidales bacterium | reverse complement strand
ACAAACATAAAGGTCTGTTTTACAAAAAATTGCTTTGCTTAGTGAGCAAAAGTGTTAATTTCTGTTAACAATCCTTTTGTATAAAAGAATTTTGTATTTTTGCTCCCGATGAAAAAAATATTGTTTCAGATATTGATTTTATGTTTCCCTGCCTTTTTATTGGCACAGATTCCTCCTCCACAAGGAGACAACGGGGCTTCGCAAGCTGACACCACTCTAAAAGCTTCCGAAAAATTCAATCCCGAAGAGGTGAAAGATGCAATATTAAATAAAAGGTTCAGGGTGAGTGTTGAAGTAGGCGCAACTTTTGGCGGCTCTCCATACTATGGAAGCTACTTCGGAACCTATATCGCACCCCATTTGAGCTATGACATTACACCGCGTTTCACATTAAGCGGTGGCGTCAGTCTGGCAAATTATTACAGCATCAACAACAGCGGGCCAGAAAATGCAGGACTAAATATGTATCCTGGATTCGGAATGCCCACAACTTCAGTTTATGTTGAAGGAGCATATAAGCTAACCGATAATTTTGCTGTTTACGGGGCTGTTCATCAGCAGATTGATCTTTTAAATATTCCAGGTGAGACACAGAACAATACAAATTACAATTTCAACGGCACATCAGTCAGGATGGGTTTTAATTATAAGATAAGCGACAATGTATTTATTCGCGGAGAAGTCGGATTCTCTAACCAGCCTTATAGATACAACCCATATTATGGAGGCTTTCAGTCTGATCCTTTTTCAAGTCCGATGATGAATCAAAGGAGAGACCCTTTTAGCAACCCGTTTTAACCCAAAACTCAAATCAAAATTTTGAACACAATTCTTTCCATACAAAACCTCAATAAAAGATATGGAAAGATACATGCTGTAAGTAATCTATCATTTGAAATTGAAAAAGGAAATGTTTATGGCATTTTAGGCCCTAATGGTAGCGGCAAGACAACAACATTGAGTATTATTCTGGGAGTTGTTCAAAGCAACAGTGGTTCATTTTCCTGGTTTGGAAAACCTCCATCATCAGAAAGCCGTAAACAAATTGGCGCAATACTGGAACATCCAATTTTCTACCCCTATATGTCCGCCGAAAGCAACCTCAAAATAATTGCCGATATCAAAGGTGTGGATGCAAATGATATTGAAAGGGTTTTAAAGACTGTCGAACTATATGACAGAAAGGATTCAAGGTTTAAAACTTTTTCGTACGGGATGAAACAGAGGCTTGCCATTGCCGGTGCACTTCTTGGGAATCCGGAAGTTCTTATTTTTGACGAACCGACAAACGGCCTTGATCCAAAAGGAATTGCCGAAATAAGAGAGTTGATAATCGATATCGCAAAGCAGGGAATCACAATTATACTTGCCAGCCACCTTCTTGACGAAGTTCAGAAAACATGTTCTCACGTTTTGGTTTTAAATAAAGGAAATAAACTTTTTGCAGGGAAGGTGGATGAAGTGCTGAATGTTGCTGACACAATTGAAATTGCCTCGGATGATATTGATAAATTGCAGTTTACACTTAAAAATATTGATTTTATCAGCAATGTAAAAAGCGATGGTGATATTCTGACTGCAAACATTCAGGCAGGAAAAACAACATACGACCTGAATATGATTCTTATTAAGTCGGAAATAATAGTAACACATCTTGCAAGAAGAAAGCAAAGTCTGGAAAAACAATTTTTAGAATTACTCAACGAAAATCAATGATAAGATTACTTAGAATAGAATTCAGAAAATTAAAACCTTACAAAGCCTTTTGGGTTATGCTGATTTTCTATACCATTTTGCTGGCAATCATGGTTTTCGGAATTCCCGGACTTATCGACTGGGTTGCAGAAAAATCAGGAGATTCCAAGATCAGAATTTTCAAAGCCATAGTCTTTAACTTTCCTGACATCTGGCAGAACATTGCTTATGTTGCGAGCTTACGTATCTTCATTAAGATGATTCTTGGCTTAATCGTCATAGTTCTTATCACTAACGAATTCAGTAACTTAACTATCAGGTCCAACATCATCAGCGGGTTAAGCAGAGGCGAGTTTCTTACAGGAAAAATTCTTCTGCTAGCGACACTTACAATATTCTCAACAATTATTATCTTTTTATCTGGACTATATCTCGGCTTCACAAACTCATCATCAAAGGATATCAGTGATGTTTTTGGAAAGATGTCATTTCTCGGAGGATATTTCATCGAATTATTCATCTTTTTAGCTTTCGCTCTATTCATTGGAATATTATTCCGCAAAACCGGTTTCTCCATTATCATTTTATTTGCCTACAGCATAATAGAACTTATTCTCGACTATAAGCTTCCCGATTCATTTTCTCCATACCTTCCGTTAAATGCTATGAACAATATTATTCGTTCGCCAAATACATCACTTATAAAACTAAAATCACCTGGTTTTAATTTTGATTTTCAGGAAGCCATATCCTTTGTTGATGTTGGGATTGCTCTTGTATGGGTTACCATTTTTATTTCACTTTCTTATTTTTTATTAAAAAAGAGAGATATTTAGGTTGTCCAAGTCCTCTTTTTTTAATACTTTTGGCTATTGTTTTTCCAAAAACTAATGCATTATTTACGGCACATACTATTTTTAGCGTTTTGGTTTCTGACAACCAGTTTATTCAGTAGTAGTCAACTGGATAGTTTGAATATTGTATTAAACAATGCAAAAACACCTGCCGAAAAACTATCCATTCTAAACCAGCTTTTTGAAATTGTACTACCTGTAAATAAGACAAAAGCCATAAGATATGCTGACAGGGCACTAACAATATCTGAATTTGCAGATGATGATATGGGAAAGGCAATTGCACTTTATAATAAAGGCAAATATCTCCAAAGCGAAAACAGGCTAAATGATGCTGTAACATATTTTAACAATGCACTTCAAATATTTAAGGAAAATAAAA
>JAOZLR010000020.1:0-7718 GCA_029934735.1 Bacteroidales bacterium | reverse complement strand
TCGGAATTAAAGTACCAGATTTATATGTACTTCAGAGATCAGCTTTGGGGCTTGGCAAATCCTATGAAAATCTTAATCAATTTAAAAAAGCTTTTAATTATTATTCTGAATTCAAACAACTAAGCGATAGCATTTCCAAAATAAATAGTATTGAAGAAGTTACCAAACTTGAATTGAGCTTAATGTTTGAAAACAAGAAACAATTAAACAAAATTGAGCAGGAAAAAAGAGAATGGATATATTTTATTATTGCTATAGGACTCCTGCTTATCATTATTATTATTGCCTGGCTCTATGGCCGTCAAAAGATTAGGATAAGGCATTCGGATGCAACAAGGGATAACCTTGAACTTGAAGGGAAAAGACTTCTTGAGGATATTGATTTTAAGAACAGGGAACTTGCAACAAATGTAATGTATATGGTCAAAAAAAATGAGTTGATCAATCACATAAGCGAAAAGCTCATTAAGGCGAAAATGCTTTTCAAAAAAGAGAATATACCGTTAGCTGAGGAGGTTATTCACACACTTCAGCTGAATGTGGATAATCAGATATGGGATACATTTGAAAAAAGATTTGAGCAGGTTCATGAAAACTTCTACTCAAGATTAGCTGAAAAATATCCAAAGCTAACTAATAAAGACAGGAAACTATGCGCCTTGCTCAGGCTGCAGCTAAGCACAAAAGAAATTGCAACCATTATGCATCAAAATCCTTCAAGTGTTGAAGTTGCAAGAACACGTTTAAGAAAAAAGCTTAATGTATCTAATACAGAAATTAACCTTGTAACATTTTTATCAGATATTTAACTATGGCCGGGAGAATTAAAATATTGGTTTTGTTCGTAAGTATCGCTTCTGCCTGCTTGTCGCAAGGCACTGGCAACCTGGATAGTCTTATCAGCTCCCTGACTACACCAATGGAAGATACGTCAAAAGTCAATTTACTGAATACGATCGCTTCCGATGTATTTTTTAAATATCCTGACAGCATTTATTATTATGCAAATGAAGCTCTTGATATCGCCGAAAAAATTGACTACAAGAAAGGCATTGCCGAATCATACAACAATCTTGGAATATATTTCAGAGAAAACGGGATATATGATGAAGCCACCAATTACCATTTCAGAAGTCTGGAGATTATGGAGGAGATAAATAATAAAAACGGCATAGCAAGATGTTATAATCTAATCGGTATTATTTATTACTATATAAAAGATTATGACCAGAGTTTAAAATACTATCTAAAAGCTTTGGAAATAAATATCGCACAGAATGATACAAAATGGATTGGCGGTAATTCCAATAACATTGGAATGATATATGAGATGAAAGGTGATTATCAAAAAGCTTTGGAATATTATAAAAAATCACTTCAGATAAATATTCAACTAGACAATAAAAACTGGATTGCCAATAATTATGGGAATATTGGAAGCTTATATGAAAAAATGAGAGACACAATAGCACTTGATTATCTTCAAAAAAGGCTTAAACTAACAAAACAGACAAATAATTATGACGCACAAGTATCATCCATTCTTGAAATTGGCAAGTATTATAACTCTGTAAAAAACTACCGTATAGCACTAAAATATATAGCTTCCGATTCTTTAAATATAGACAATAGTCAATCGCTCTACCTTAAAAATAATATTGCGAAGCACCTGAGCATTGCATACACCGGAATTAATAAGTACGATTCAGCAACCAAATACCTAAAAATGCACATTCAGTTTGATGATAGTCTGAACATTGAGAGCAATCTCAGGAAAATCATCCAAACAAAAATGCAATATGAATTCAGAAAAAATCAAAAACTTGAAGAGTTCAAAAGTGAGAAAAGAGAGCTGTTTTTTATAACTATTTCAGGGTTGCTCCTTGTTATTCTTTTAATTATAGGCATTCTGTTCGGTCGTCAGAAAGCAAACGCAAATCAACATAAACTTGAAAGAGAAAAGCTTTTGATTGAAAACAAATTGCTGATGGAAGACCTGAATTACAAAAACATAGAGCTTTCTGATAATGTTAAATATATGTTAGAGAAAAATGGACTGATAAATATGGCCTCCGAAAAACTCAATCAGATAAAAATACAATTCAAACCCGAAAACAGAAAAATTCTTAATGAAATAATATTAGAACTCCAATCAAGCGCTGATGACGATATTTGGGAAGAATTTGAGATGCGGTTTAATCAGGTACAGAGTAATTTCTATAATAACTTAAGTAACGAATTCCCTAACCTCTCTCCTTCAGAACAAAAGCTGGCTGCCTTTCTTAGATTAAATATGAACACAAAAGAAATATCAGCGATTTTGCATCAAAGCTCAAAAAGTATTGAAACATCACGCACCCGGTTGCGTAAAAAACTTAACATAGCAAACAAAAACATCACCCTTTTTGAATTTCTTTCAAAATATTGATATTAAAAAGGAAAAATATTTCCAATTAGCCTCATTTCATTTTCACCTGATTATCTGAGCATTACAAACCTTGTATTGGTATTGTAATGGCTCATATTAATTATAGTATTGTTTTTACAGGGGGAGTTTTTTGTTATGTATGATTTTTGTAGTGCACAATTTCTTGCTCAGATAAAAACTTAGGTGCACTTTTGCAACCGAAACATTTACCTGAAATATGAAAAAGGAAAAATCTGTGGAAACAAAAGATATCAACCTTGATCAGGAAATAAAACTGTTCATTGAGAAGAAAAAGCAGGAAAACTCTGCTTTAAAAAAATTATTATCAGCGCTTGATGAAGCGAAAAAAAACGGTGGTAGGAGAATTAATTAAATACTGAAAGTTTTTACGATGCAATCTGATATATTAAATATACAAGCTAAAGATGATGCCGCAACACTTGAGATGCTTTATCAAAAGTATTCATCGAAAATGTACGGAATATGTCTTAGGTTTGCTGGAAACACAATGGAAGCTGACGACATTTTACAGGAGGGTTTCATTAAAGTATTTACAAAGCTTAAGTATTTTCGGAATGAAGGATCTTTGGAAGGTTGGATAAGGAGAATATTTGTTAATACTGCTATTAATTATTACAGAAAGAAATCGAGATACGCATTTAATGAAGACCTTGAGGATGTTCATTTCAATACTGCAAGGGCAGAAAACAGATATAGCGATTTACTTTCGAAGGAGGAACTGGTAAACTTAATACAAAGTCTGCCAAACGGATACAGAACAGTTTTTAATTTAAATGTTGTTGAAGGTTACACGCATAAGGAAATTGGTGAAATGCTTGGAATATCTGACAACACATCTAAATCACAACTTACACGTGCAAAGACAATATTAAAAAAGAAAGTTCTTTTATTGATGAAGGAAAAAGTTAAAGTACCATTTAGTGATTTCAGGGTTATCAGAAACGATACAGTTAATCTGACCCAGGAATTACAAAAAGCTGTTTAAAGGTTTCTTTAATTTGATCAAATAAAATAAATTTACCTTCGTTATATTTATGGCACACAATTTGATTAAGCTATATATAGACACAACGTTCTTTAAAAATTAGAAGTAAGGCTTCTCTCCCTTAATTGGTTTTGGTTAATAATTAGGTTTATTCTTTTCTTTTCTATTGTAACGCCTTACTTTTAAACCGGTGGAGGAAATATCCTTCACCGGTTTTTTTTATCTTTTATATTAAACCCGCATTATTATAATGTTTATAACTATTTTTCATATTTTAACATATTGAAACTATTTTTGCGCGTTATAAATATGCGATTAGAAATGCACGAAACAATAATAATTTTAGACTTTGGCTCGCAATATACTCAACTAATAGCCAGAAGAGTAAGAGAGCTTAATGTATATTGTGAGATACATCCGTATAATTCAATTCCCGAAATAAATCAAAATATCAAAGGTGTCATATTATCAGGTAGTCCATATTCGGTTCGTGATAAGGATGCCCCAAGTCCTGATTTATCCGATATTCGGAAAATATTTCCAATTCTTGGAGTTTGCTATGGTGCGCAATACCTTGCCAATATTGACGGGGGAGAAGTTTTGCCATCAAAAATAAGAGAATATGGAAGGGCAAATCTGTCATTTATCGACAGCTCGAACGAACTTATGAAAGGTATGACTAATGGCTGCCAGGTTTGGATGTCGCACGGCGATACTATATTAAATATTCCTGACAGATATAAAATAGTCGCAAGCACAGCCGATGTTAAAGTCGGGGGATTTATAATTGAGGGCGAAGATACTTATGGAATACAGTTCCATCCCGAGGTTTACCACACACCCGAGGGAATGACACTTCTTAGAAACTTCATAGTTGATATTTGTGGATGCTCGCAGTCGTGGACACCCGAATCGTTTGTTGATACTACAATAGCTGAGCTTAAGAAGAAACTTACAGACGATAAAGTAGTACTCGGTCTTTCCGGAGGCGTAGATTCGTCGGTTGCTTCGGTACTACTCCACAAAGCAATAGGCAAAAATCTTACTTGTATTTTTGTTGATAACGGCCTTTTACGAAAAAATGAATTTGAATCGGTTCTTGATTCATATAAACATATGGGACTTAACGTTATAGGCGTTGATTCAAAAAAAAGATTTTATAAAGCATTGGCAGGTATTACCGACCCTGAGCTAAAACGAAAAGCAATTGGGAATACATTTATTGAAGTATTTGATGATGAGGCTCATAAAATTAAAAATGTCAACTGGCTTGCACAGGGAACCATTTATCCGGATATAATTGAATCCAAGTCGGTTAAAGGCCCTTCGGCAACTATAAAATCACATCATAATGTTGGAGGACTACCGGACTTTATGAAGCTTAAAATCGTTGAGCCTCTGAATACTTTATTCAAAGATGAAGTGCGCCGAATTGGTAAAGCACTGAAAATGGATGACAGTCTGTTGGGACGTCACCCGTTCCCCGGACCCGGACTTGGAATCAGAATTCTTAGCGATGTAACAGAAGAGAAAGTAAGAGTTCTTCAGGAAGCTGATTATATCTTCATTGAGGGCTTGAAAAAATACGGCCTGTATGATGAAGTCTGGCAGGCTGGAGCTATATTATTACCGGTTCAGTCTGTGGGTGTTATGGGAGATGAGAGGACTTATGAAAATGCCATCGTACTTCGTGCTGTTGGCTCAACTGATGGTATGACCGCCGACTGGTCGCATCTTCCATATGAATTCCTGGCAAAAATCTCAAACGAGATAATTAATAAAGTTAAAGGAGTTAACAGAGTGGTTTATGATATCAGCTCAAAACCTCCTGCTACAATTGAATGGGAATAAATTCGTTAAACAGTTATAGTTAGTAACTAATTCTATTTTAAAATGCAAAGAGGTAAATTTTCTTATTCACTGATATTCATTATTGTTCTGCTCTTTTGTGTTCCTGCAATGTCGCAGGATGTATCTGTAAAAAAATCGGAAATAATCGAAAATATTGACGGAACCGATTATTATTTGCATTTTGTGAAAGAGGGGCAGACATTATATAACATAGCAAAAGCTTACAATGTTACGGTTAATGATATCTTTAAAATAAATCCTGCCGCCGAGTCAGGTATCAAGACCGGTATGGTTCTGAAGATTCAGGCAAAAAAAAGCAAAAAGCAAAATACCGATAACATAAATGAGACTAAAGACAACAATTTCTATTATCATATTGTAAAACCAAAAGAGACACTCTACGGACTTTCAATAAGTTACAATGTGACAATTGATGAGATTAAAATGGAAAACCCGGAACTTGGCGATGTTTTAAAAGAGGGAAGTGTTTTAAAAATACCAAAGCATACCGTCAAAGATCAGGCTGTTGCAATCTCAACCAAAACGCATAAAATAGAGGCCGGAGAAACGCTTTATAGTATTGCAAAGCAATATAACGTAACAATTGGAGCATTAAAGAATTCGAATCCGGGGTTAACTACGGAATTGAGCATTGGGCAAGTATTAAAAATCCCTGAGCAGGAAACAGAACCGGAAACAATTTCACAACAGGAAGTTCAGACAAAGAAAAAGCCTCTGTTTATTACTATAACCGTTAAGTCAAATGAAACATTGTATAAAATAGCAATAAATTATGCCGTTAGTATCGACACTCTTTTCAAATATAATCCCGGCCTGACCGAATATACATACACCGGACAGGAGATTAAAATACCCGAGAATAATTCTACGAAAAGCTATATTACGCACACTGCCAGAAAGAATGATAAGTTAAAAAAAATTGCCAAAAAGTATAATATAAACTACACTAATATCCAGCATTTGAATCCTGACATTTCGAATAAAATTAAAATGGGCCAGGTGGTTAAAATTCCGGTAACCAGAAAAAAGATTGAAGAGGCCAAACCAATGGATGAGATTAAACCTGAGATTGTATTAAGCCCTTGCTCAAAAATTGCAGAAAATCGCGACAAGGTTTATAATATAGCTTTAATGCTTCCATTGTTTCTTGAAGAACTTGACAGCATTATTCCCGGGGAGACGATTCCTCCGGATTTTAAGCCATTCAGATTTGTCCAGTTTTACGAAGGTTTTATGATGGCTGTTGACTCAATGCAAAAAGCCGGCATGAAGGTTAATGTTTTTACTTATGATGTGGACAATACTTCTGATAAAATTGATAAAATCCTTCAGACATCCGAGCTTAGCAGTATGAACCTTATAATTGGCCCGTTTTACGGAAGAAGCTTCCGCAAAGTAGCTGATTTTGCAATGACCTACGGGATTAAAATAATTAATCCACTATCGCCTCGTGAAGAAATTATTCTGAACAATCCTTATGTATTCAAAATCAAACCCACTCTTGCAAGCCAAAGTGATTTGCTTGTATCTTATATTGAAAAGACATATCCCATAAGTAATGTTCTTATAATCAGGCATAATAAATATAAATTCCAAACATTTGTTTCGCATGTTCGCAACACACTTAACCTGAACAGGAAGATGCAGGTATTGATTAAAAATGACATTATTGAAAGCAAACTGGGAAGTATTGAGGCTAATAACAAATTATATACTGAGAATGTAGTCATTGAAAAGGAACATCTCACAAGAGCACCTGAAGAAAGCACATCTTTCAGCAATATGGTTAAAGAGGTGATATATTCGGATGACAGCCTTACTGGTGTTAAGCTCAATTTGTCTCTTGTTAGAAATAATGTTGTAATAATACTTAGTGAAGACAAATCATTCTCGCAGGAGCTTCTTTCTCGATTAAATAAGCTTTCATCAGAATATGAAATTAATGCTATAGGGTTACCGGAATGGGGCAAGTTCGACGACCTTGAAACAGACCCATTGCTAAATCTGCACCTTCAAATATTCAGCGAAAGTTATATCAATTATGACGACGGCAACACCCTGAACTGGATAAAGAATTACAGGAAGAAGTTCAAGACAGAACCATCAGTTAATAAATATGCCTTTGACGGATTCGACCTGGGCTGGTATTTCCTGAATGCTCTATACAATTATGGAAAGGAATTTGAGCAATGCTTTGATGCAATGGACATTTCATTGATGCATACAAAATTTGTATTTAAACACACTACAGGAAACGGTTTCGAAAATACTTTTTGGAACATCTGCAAATTTGAGGATTTCAAAATCATTAAAGTGCCATTTAAAAATACGGGATTATAAGCAATATCTGACAACAGATTCTAAACAAGGGCTTTAGCCTGTGAAATCAAAAAAATAAGGGAAAAAGCAGAA